>CAITOD010000118.1 GCA_903893935.1 uncultured Sphingomonadales bacterium | reverse complement strand
GCGGGCAGTTCGGGCAATGCCGCGGCGACAGCCAACGGTGCAACCGGCGATGCCAGTGCCTCGGCTTCGGCCCAGTTGGCCAGCGCTGGCACAACCGGCGTGCTGGTCGACAGCGTGGCAGGTGCGGCCACGACCGTTCTGGCCGGCAATGGCGGCGCAGCAGACACCGCCAGAGACGTGTCGATCGCGCAATTCGGCGTCGCGACGCCGGCGGCAGACACCACCGATCAGGGTGTTGCAGACATTACCGGCAGCCCAATTGCGGCCAGCATAAGCGCCATACTCGGTGCCAATTCCAACATCGCATCGGCCTTTGCCGTATCGCCAAGCTATTTTGCGATTGCCGAATTGGGCGGGGCCTACACCAAAGCCGGCACCGGCACCGAAACCACCACCAGCACGGTCAGCGCCAGCGTCGATCTGGGCCAGTTGGCCAACCCGCAGGACTTGCTGGTGGGCCTTTATGGCGGAAAGCTGGTCGGCAGCGGCGTAACCGGGGTCACATTGGCCATCACGGCCAATGGCACCACGCTGCTGAGCGAGAGCTTTGCCAGCGGGGCAGCGGCGCTCGCATACTTTACCAACAATGCAGTCGATCTCGGATCGCTGGCATCGACGATGTATGCCAGCGGCGTAGCACTTGTCTCGATCAGCCTGAGTGTCACCTCGAAATCCGCCGGATCGGGCTTTTACGGCGATATCCTGATCGGCGACCCGCCCGCCGGCTCGACCCACGCGCCCGACGCGGGCAGCAATGCCTTCGCCGATTGGGCGCACTTGCTGGGTGCAACCCGGCAGCAAAGCGGCGATCTTGCAATCACGCTCGACCCGGGCGACAGCCTTGCAGGCAGGACCATCGCTTTGGCGGCCCTCGCGCAGAGCGATGCGCGGCTCGTTTGAAGCTTGTTCGCGGGCGCCCGGCAGCGATATGGCGGCCTGATGCAATTATCCTCACAACATTTGAAGACTGCGGTTAACGCATACTTCATACATTGCTTCTAATAATCGGGCTAGGGACCACTACAGCGTTGTGCCAGAACGCAGGGGATTTGTGATGAAATTGTACAGCCGCATTCTCAAGGACGAAACCGGGGCGACCGCGATCGAATATGGTCTGATGGCGGCGCTGATCAGTGTTGCTGCGATCTCTGCCATGGGTGCACTGGGCAATTCGCTTTCGAACACGTTTTCGTTCGTATCGAACCAGATGACCAACGCGCAGAGCGGCAAACTCTAAGACGCAAGTCATCACGCATCGATTTGACGAAGGGGGCAGGGAAACCTGCCCCCTTTTTCGTTTGGGCATCTGCAGCGTTTCAATCGATTCGTCCGGTCATTTGCGGCCCGGCGACTTTTAAGAATGCCAATGTCGCGGTTCGTCCAGCTTCGGGACACTTGCAGGGGATCAAGCGCGCCGGCGCGCGAATTAACTGCCACCCGGCGCACAAAAAGCGAAAAACGCCGGTTTGGCCTTAACCTGTGATTTACTCCCTGCAGCTAGAAACGGTCTTGCCACTCCGGGGACACGAGCGGCATTTAAGGGGAAATGACCATGAAGCTGATCAACCGCATCCTGAACGACGAAGCCGGCGCAACCGCAATCGAATACGGCCTCATCGCCGCTCTGATCGCCGTCGCTGCTATCACTGCCATGGGTTCGCTGGGCAACTCGCTCTCGAACACCTTCTCGTTCGTTTCGAACCAGATGACCAACGCTCAGAGCGGCAAGCTCTAAGTCGTAAGTCAATCTTTCGACGCTTGAGGGGGGCAGGGAAACCTGCCCCCCTTTTCGTGTGTGCGGCACGCTGGCTATTTCTGGCACTTCGCGCAGAAAAAGCTCGATCGTCCGCCTTGCGCAAGGCGTTGCACGCGCCCGCCGCAAGCGCACGGCTCGCCCTCGCGGCCATAGACGCGCCAGTCTTTGGCGAAATAGCCGAGCTCGCCATCGGGGCGCGCGTAATCGCGCAAGCTCGATCCGCCCGCTTCGATCGCTTCGGCCAGCACTGCGCGAATCTCGGGCACCAGCCGCGCAAGCGCTGCGCGCGCGACTTTACCGGCTTCGCGTTCGGGATGGATGCGCGCGCGGTGCAGCGCTTCGCACACATAGATATTGCCCAGCCCCGCCACCACCGTCTGATCGAGCAGCAGCAGTTTGACCGCTGCGAATCGCCCCGCGAACGCGCGCGCGAGGTGCGCCACGGTGAGATCGGGGCCCAGCGGTTCGGGGCCGAGTGCGGCAAACGGTGCAAAAGCGGACAAGGCTGCGGTATCGACCAGATCGACCGAGCCGAACCGCCGCGCATCGTTCAGCACCAGTGTGTGCCCACGAGCGGTTTCGAGCACGAGGTGATCGTGCTTGTCGG
>CAITOD010000117.1 GCA_903893935.1 uncultured Sphingomonadales bacterium | reverse complement strand
TGCCGCGGCTGATCGGCAAAGCCCGCGCCGCGCAGATGATGATGCTGGGCGAACGCGTGGGCGCCGAACAGGCGCAGGACTGGGGCCTGATCTACAAGGCTGTCGATGATGCACTGCTGCAGGACGAGGCCATGGCGCTTGCCACGCGGCTCGCCAACGGGCCGACCGTGGCGCTTGGCACGATGCGCCAGAACCTCGCGCGCGCGCTCGAAAGCGATCTGGCGACCACCTTGCTGGTGGAAGCCGAAGGACAATGGAAAGCCGGCGACAGCGCCGACGCCGCCGAAGGCATCGCCGCCTTCATGGGCAAACGCAAAGCGCAATTTACCGGAAAATAAGTGCTGTGCACCTCTACCATGATCCCGCCGCTTTGCCGGCCGCAGCGATTGCTTTCGACGATTTTATCAAAATCGATATCCGCATCTGCACAATCGTTTCCGCCGAGCCTTATCCCGAGGCGCGCAAGCCCAGTCTGAAACTGCGCATCGATTTCGGGCCGGGGATCGGCGAGAAGAAATCGAGCGCGCAGATTGCAGCGCTTTATGAACCCGCCGCTTTGGTCGGGCGGCAAGTGGCGGCAGTGGTCAATTTTCCGCCGCGCCAGATTGGCAAATTCATGTCCGAAGTGCTGACCGTGGGGTTTGCCGACGCCGATGGCCAGGTGGTGCTGTTCGCCCCCGACCGGCCTGTCCCCAATGGATCGCGCCTGTTCTGACCCCTAATGCTTCCCTACCCCCGTTGGTGCTGAGCTTCGAGCCGAAAGCCAGCGCAGCTAAACACGCGCGGTACACACCCAGTAAGGCAGGCCTTGGCGCGCGTGCTTCGACAGGCTCAGCACGAACGGGGGGTTATGGGTGAGCGTTACGCGCTTGAGACCAGGAAGCCAGTTCGTCATCCAGAAACGCTGCGACGTCGGCCAGATCGACATCTTTGGCGAGGAACGTCTGGCCGATGCCGCGCAGCAGCAGGAAGGGCAGGGTACCGGCGTCCATTTTCTTGTCGTGGAGCATGTGATCGGCCAGCCGCTGCCCGTTGCACGCCAGGCCCAGCGCAGCGAGCGACACCGGCAGGCCGGCGCTGCGCAAATGTGCGGCCACGCGTTCGGCATCCTGCCCCTGCATCAGCCCCAGCCGCACCGAAAAGCGCGCGGCCAGCACCATGCCCAGCGCCACGCCTTCACCATGCAAAAGGCGGTCGGAAAAACCCGTTTCGGCCTCCAGCGCATGGCCAAAGGTATGGCCAAGGTTGAGCAGCGCGCGGACCCCGGTCAGTTCCTTTTCGTCGGCCGCGACAATCCGTGCCTTGGCAGCGACGCTGTGCGCGATCGCGGTGACACGCGCCTCGGCATCGCCCGCGATCAGCCGCGCGCCATTGGCTTCGCACCACGCGAAAAACGCCGCATCGTCGATCAGTCCGTATTTGACCACTTCGGCATAGCCCGCGCGTGTCTCGCGCAACGGCAGCGTATCGAGCGTGACCGGATCGGCCAGCACCAGCGCCGGCTGGTGAAACGCGCCGACGAGGTTCTTGCCCGCCGCTGCGTTGATCGCGGTCTTGCCGCCGACGCTCGAATCGACTTGCGCCAGCAGTGTGGTCGGCACCTGGATAAAGCCGCAGCCGCGCTTGACCATCGAGGCGGCAAATCCGGTCAGGTCGCCGATCACCCCGCCACCCAGCGCGATCACGTGGTCGCGCCGCTCGATGTCTTCGGCGATCAGGAAATCGACGACGCGTTCGAGGAAGCGCCACGACTTGGTGGCTTCGCCCGGCGGCAGCACCAGCCAGCTGGCACTGATCCCGGCTGCCGCCAAAGCCGCATCGACCCGCGCCTGCCAGTGCGCCGCGACTTGCGCATCGGTCACCACCGGCACGCGCGGCTTGCGCGCAAACGGGCGTATCTCTTCGCCCAGCCGGTCGATCAGCCCCGGGGCGATCCGCACTTCATACGGTGCGCCCGCCAGATCGACCGAAATCCGCGCCGAAGGGGTTACAGCCATGCGTCGATTGCCCTTAGAATGGTGTGCGCGGTAGCGAGATGCGGTTGGTGCGCGCTGATCACATGGATCGGCGCTTCGGCATAAAGCGGCGCGCGTTCGGCGTGCAAGCGTGCGAGAATTTCGCGCGGATTGCCATTGCGCAGCAGCGGCCGGTTGTCCTTGCGGCTGACGCGTTCGACCAGCGTGTCGAGATCGCTGTCGATCCACACCGTCGCGGCGTGGTTGAGGATCAGCTTGCGTGTGTCGGGATCGACAAACGCCCCGCCGCCGGTCGCCAGCACTTTGCGCGCCGAACCCTGCCCGACCAGCCGCGCGATCACGCGGCGTTCGCCGTCGCGAAAATGCGCCTCGCCATACTGCGCGAAAATCTCGGCAATCGCCATATGCGCGGCGCGTTCGATTTCTTCGTCGGCATCGACAAACGGCAGCCCCAGCATACCCGCCAGCTTGCGGCCCACCGTGGTCTTGCCCACGCCCATCATGCCGACAAGCACCACCGAGCGATCAAGCCTTGCGGCAATCCGCTGGATATCGGCGGGCGAGAGGATGTCGTGCTCCATTGCCGGGTCGCCTATACTTGCGCTAGGGCTCAGTGCAAGCCGCCCCGCTCGCAGGCGGGCGCGGATCGAGAGATGAAAAGGCAACTGGTGAAGAACGCGTTTGTACTGGCTGGTGCCGCATTGATCGTGGTGGCTGTGGCATT
The DNA here is from genome assembly GCA_903893935.1 of uncultured Sphingomonadales bacterium. GTDB lineage: Bacteria > Pseudomonadota > Alphaproteobacteria > Sphingomonadales > Sphingomonadaceae > Novosphingobium. The sequence continues at coordinate 5,059 of CAITOD010000117.1, read as the reverse complement.
GGTCATGCTGGCATGGATCAAGGGCGGGGTGCAGCCCGCGCAAACCGTCGAGATCCCGGTGGCTTCCGGATCGGGCGAGGCAGCGGGGGCATGAAGGCACCCCGCTTGCGCCTGATTGCGGCCGGGCTCCTGCTCTCGGCGGGGCTGACCGGGATGCTCGCGGCGCAGGAATCGCTGCTGCCGCCGGGTCTCGACGAACGCCCCGCGCCGCGCCCGCGCGCGACGCCAAGCCCGCGCCCGACACCCGCGCCGCATGCCACACCGACCCCGGTGGCTCATGCGGCACCACCTGCACCGCGTCCGGCCGCAGTGGCCGCACCCGTTCGCGCACCCGCACCAGTCGCGCCACCGGCGCCTTTGCCCGAAGACACCGCAGTTACCGCCAATGCGCAGGCCGAGCCCGGCGCCGATCCGATCGATGCGATCGATCCGGCGCTGATCGACCAGCTCGTGCAAAGTTCCGCGCCCAAATTCGACATTCCGCCGCAAACGCGCCGCAGTCTCGAACGGATCGGTTTTCTCGCCGAAATGGACGGCGGATTGCCCTCTGTCTCGACGCATTATCTGAGCGGCGATTACGTCAGCGCGCTGCTGTCGCATATGCAGGGCCAGCTGGTGTCGCGCTGGGGGCATATCCTGCTGCGCCGGGTGCTGGCGAGCCGGCTCGATACCCCGGTCGGCATGAACGGCGCCGATTGGGCCGCGCTGCGCGCCGATCTGCTGCTGCGCATGGGCGAAGCCGATGCCGCGCGCGCGCTGGTGCAGGAAGTCGATAGCGGTTTCTACACCCGTGCGCTCGAAGACAGCGCGATGGAGAGCTATCTTGCGAGCGCCGACCCGGCCGGGCTGTGCCCGATCGATGCGCTGACCGCGGCCGATCGCGCCGAATGGAACTGGGATCTGTCGCGTTCGATTTGTCTCGCGTTTGCCGGCAGCGAAGGCTCACCCGCGCTGGCGCAGCTTGATCGGGCGATGCGGCGCGGCATCGCGAGCAAGCTCGACATTCTGCTGGCGCAGAAATTCGCGGGTGCGGCCAACGGCACGCATCGGGCGATCACGGTCGAATGGGGCGATGTCGATACGCTGACATCGTGGCGCATCGGCCTTGCCTTTGCCACCGGGATCGAACCGCCCGAAGCGTTGCGTCGCAAACAGGGCGCCGGCTATGCCATGGTGGCAGGCCGCGCGCCGATGCTGTCGCTTGGTTCGCGCGCCGAAGCGGCCGACGAAAGCGCTGCCGCCGGCGTGCTGTCGAGCGCGGCAATGGTCGATCTCTATGCCGAAATCGCCGCCCTGCAGGAACCCGACGCGATCTGGGGCCCGCGCGCGGCGCAATTGCATGAAGCCTATACGGCGACGCATACCGGCGACCGCCTGGCAGCAATCAAGGCTTTGTGGGGCGATACCAGCGACCCGGTTCGCCTCGCTTCGCGCGAGGTGCTGACAGCTTATGCCGCGGCGCGGATCGAGCCCGGCACAGTGGCTGATGCCGATGCGGCGCTGTTGCTGGCCTCGATGCTCAGCGCCGGGCTCGACGCCAATGCTGCGCGCTGGGCACCGGTGGTGACCAACGGCAGCCAGGCCTGGGGGATCGTCGCGGTCGCAGCGCAGGCCAAGCTCGCGCCGGTCACCGGAGCCATGCTCGGTTCGTTCAAATCGGCTGACAGCAGCCCGGCCAGCTTGCGCTCGGGGTTGCTGCTGGCCGGGTTGATGGGGCTGGGCCGGGTCGATCCGCAGACTGCGCGCGATTTTTCGGGGCAGCTCGGGCTCGACATGGGGCGCAAAAGCCGCTGGAGTCAGGCGATCGACCAGGCGGCGGGTTCGCACAACCCGGCGCTGGTCGCAATGCTGGCCGGCTATGGCATGCAGGGGGCCAACTGGACCCGCATGACGCCAATGCATCTCTACCACATCGTCGGGGCGCTGCGTCAGGTCGGGCTGGAGGCAGAGGCGCGGATGATCGCCGCCGAGGCCGTGGCGCGGACCTGACCGCGGTGGCAGGGCCGCGAGGGTTGACCGGCGATTCGTCGATTGCGGCTTTCCTGGCAATGCTTTCGGCCGAACGCGGTGCGGCTGCCAACACGCTCAGCGCTTATGCGCGCGATCTGAACGGGGCGGCCGCGCTGATCGGCGATCTGGCCGGGGCGGACCGCGCGGCGCTGGCCCGGCTGGGCGAAGCCTGGGCCGATCTCGCGCCGGCAAGCCTTGCGCGCAAAGCCTCCGCGCTTCGGCAATTCTATGCCTTTCTGGTCACCGAGGGCAGGCGCCACGACGATCCCGGCGATGCGCTGCCGCGCCTGCGGCCAAAGCGCCCGCTGCCGCGCCTGCTGTCGCACGGCGAAATCGCCGCGCTGTTTGCCTTGGCCGAAACCGATGCGGCGACCGGCGATCCCGCCGCACTTCGTCTTCTGGCGCTGATCGAGCTGCTCTATGGCTCGGGCCTGCGCGCCACCGAACTGGTCTCGCTGGCACTTGCCGCAGTGCCGCGCGATGCGCCGTTTCTGACGATCACGGGCAAAGGCGGGCAGCAGAGACTGGTGCCGGTGGGCGAACGCGCGGGCGCGGCGCTGCGCCAGTGGCTGCGCGTGCGTCCGGCGGGCGGGCGGCACGTGTTTCCTTCGCCGCGCGGGGGGCATTTGTCGCGGGTGCGGCTGTTTCAGCTCCTGCGCGAGCTGGCTTTGCGTGCCGGGCTCGATCCGGCGAAAATCAGCCCGCATGTGCTGCGCCATGCCTTTGCCACGCATCTGCTCGAAGGCGGGGCGGATTTGCGCGTGTTGCAGACGTTGCTTGGCCATGCGGATATTGCCACCACGCAAATCTACACGCATGTCGATGGCGCGAGGCTGGTGGCGCTGGTCAACTTGCGCCATCCGCTGGCAAGTCCGGCTCCTGCGCAGACCGATTGACCCAAATTGATTGACCGGCGCGGCGCGCTTGCCTAGCGCAGCGGCCATGATTTCCTATCTCGAATTTGAAAAGCCGATTGCCGCGCTCGAGGCGCGGATCGCCGAATTGCGCGCTACAGTCGAAGCGAGCGAACTGACCGGCGAGCTCGATATCGGCAGCGAATTGCGCAAGCTGGAAGCCAAGTCGGCCGAACTGCTCGCGCAGACCTACCGCACGCTCACCCCCTGGCAAAAGACGCAAGTGGCGCGGCACCCTTCGCGCCCGCATTTTCGCGATTATGTTGCGCGCGCGTTCAGCGATTTCATACCGCTGGGCGGGGATCGCTGCTATGGCGAGGATCAGGCGATTATCGGCGGGCTGGCGCGGCTGGGCGAACGCCGCGTGATGCTGATCGGGCATGAAAAGGGCCACGATACGCAAAGCCGCATTCGCCACAATTTCGGCATGGGCAAACCCGAAGGTTATCGCAAGGCGGTGCGGCTGATGGAACTGGCGAGCCGGTTCGGGCTGCCGGTGGTCACGCTGGTCGACACCTCGGGCGCGTTTCCCGGTGTCGAGGCCGAAGAGCGCGGCCAGGCCGAAGCGATTGCGCGCTCGACCGAGGCCTGCCTCGCGCTCGGCGTGCCAATGGTGGCGACGATCGTCGGCGAGGGCGGGTCGGGCGGCGCGGTGGCGCTGGCCAGTGCCGAACGCGTGCTGATGCTCGAACACGCGGTCTATGCGGTGATCTCGCCCGAAGGTTGCGCTTCGATCCTGTGGCGCACCGGCGAAAAAGCGGCCGATGCAGCCGAGGCGATGAAAGTCACCGCGCAAGACTTGTTGCAGCTCGGCGTGATCGACCGGATCGTGCCCGAACCCGTGGGCGGGGCGCATCGCAATCCCGCCGCGACCGCCACCGCATTGCGCGAAGCAATCGGTGAAGAGCTTGATGCCCTGGCCGGGATCGCACCCGCCGCACTGCGTGCGATGCGCGAGGAACGGTTTTTGCGGATCGGTGCCTGACCGGCGCTATTCGTTGGCTTGTGCGGCGTTGGTCCAGTTGGTCACAATCAGATAGGTATTGGTCAGCTGGTCGGAGAAATCGCCGAGCCCGGCAACGATAACCGCTGCGATCAGCCCGATGATCAGGCCATATTCGACCACGGTCGCACCCGTCTGGTCGCGCAGCAGCCTTTGGCACAAATCGAGCACACGCGCGTTCCCATGGTGATTTCGAACTTACCATTAGACCGGTTGAGTTAATAAACCGTTAGGAATTGGCATTCGAATCGAACGAAAAATGGCTGCAAGTGAACCCCGGTCCGATGTTTTGCCCAGCCTGCTGGTGGTTGCCGCCGCGCTGGTCGATGCGCGGGGCCGCGTGCTGATGCAGCAACGGCCGCGGTCGCGCGAGCATGGCGGGCTGTGGGAGTTTCCCGGCGGCAAGCTGGAGCCCGGCGAGGGCCCGGTGGCCGCACTGGTGCGCGAATTGCGCGAAGAACTGGCGATAGCGGTGTTGGCGCCGGCCTGTATCCCGCTGGCATTTGCCGCCACCGAAGGCCCCCGCCCGATCGTGCTGCTGCTCTATGGCTGCCGCGATTGGCACGGTACGCCCGCCAGCCAGGAGGGCGCAGAGATTGCCTGGTGCGATCCCGATGCGCTGGCCGGGCTGGCCATGCCACCGCTCGATGTGCCGCTGGTGGCGCATGCCGTGCGTTTTGCGCGAGCGCGCGAAAACCTCTTGCCAAGCGCTGCAGCGGCACCTAAAGGCGCCTCTCCCCGGCGCCCGTAGCTCAGCTGGATAGAGCATCAGACTACGAATCTGAGGGTCGGACGTTCGAATCGTTCCGGGCGCACCATTCCCCCAAACGCTTGATGCGGCGGGGTGAGGGCGGGGAAATTGGCCAGATCGATCGAATCGTTCCGGGCGCCGCGATCTCACCCACCCATGCTCGCGTCTTCGCCTGCGGCACACACGCTTTGCATGACCTTATAGCTTATCCGGTTCGCGTGATTGGTTAGTTGGGTTATTTTCGGGAATAGCTATCCATAGCGCCTGCCAGCCATGCGTTGCACGTTGCGCACGCGTTGCGCTTCGCCTTATAGAGCGCGAAAGGGTTCGATACGCTCCGCTGGCGTGTACGAAACCAGAGGCTGCCACCAGAAAGGGACC
>CAITOD010000116.1 GCA_903893935.1 uncultured Sphingomonadales bacterium | reverse complement strand
GCTTGTAATAGACTTTGCCCTTCAGCTTGTTGCCGGTGAACTTGACCTTGTCGGCGTTGATCACGATCACGTGATCGCCGCAATCGACGTGGGGGGTAAAGCTCGGCTTGTGCTTGCCGCGCAGATGGTTGGCAATGATCACCGCCAGTCGGCCAACGACCAGACCGTCGGCATCGATAACGTGCCATTTCTTTTCGACCTCGGCCGGTTTGATCGACCGGGTGACCTTGGTAAGCGCCTTCATGGGCTTCGGGATCCCTGCTCAGATGGGCCGGGCGCGCGACCGGAAAGGTCTGCGCCGCGACGCGTGATGCGCGCCTTTGTTGCAAATGCGATCCCAAGTCAAGGTTTGGGGCGGCTTTGCAGGGAGGTAAAATAATACCGTGAGGGCAAGCCGGCTCAAATGGCGCGGCGCCCCAGCGCGTGCGCGGCCCAGGTGGTCGCCAGCACGAGCAGCGCACCGGTCAGCTGGTGCAGCACCGCGAGCGGCAGCCAGACCCCGCTCCACACCGTGGCGATACCAAGCAGCATTTGCGTGCCGAACGCGCTGTGCAGCGCGATCGAAGCGGGGCGCTGGCCCGAGGCACGCGCCAGGCGTGCGAGCACGATCAGCAACGCGACGACCACCCAGGCCCACCAGCGATGAAGGAAATGCAGCAGAAAGGGGTCGTGGGTAAACGCCGCCAGCATGCCGTTGTTCCAGTCGATCCCGGCCGGGAATAGCCGGCCTTGCATCAGCGGCCAGGCGTCAAGGCTGAACCAGCCCGAACCGGCTACCACGCCGGCGCGCAAGCCTGCCACCCAGGCGCCCAGCACCAGCTGGATCACCAATGCGCCCAGCGCCACCACGGCCAGCGGGCGCAACCGTGCGGGCGCGCGGCCGTGCGCCGTGCCCACCAGGTCAAGCGCTGTCCAGACCATCCCGGCAAGCGAAACCAGCGCCAGCAGCAAATGCGTAGCCAGGCGAAAATGGCTGACTTTCACATCGTGCACGATGCCCGATTGCACCATCCACCAGCCCGCCGCACCCTGCAGCGCCAGCAAGGCCAGCAGCGCGAGCAGGCGCGGTTTGTAGCCCGCAGGAATGGCGCCACGCAGCCAAAACCAGATCAGCGGCAGGGCAAACACCAGCACGATCGTGCGCGCCAGCAGACGGTGCACCCATTCCCAGAAGAAAATCACTTTGTACGTGGCCAGTGTCATCCCGGCCGGGCCGTTGACGCGGATGAATTGCGGCGTTTCGCGATATTTGGCGAATTCGGCCTGCCACGCGGCTTCGGAAAGCGGCGGCAGCGTGCCCGATACGACATTCCATTCGGTGATCGACACCCCCGATTCGGTCAGCCGGGTGATGCCGCCCACCACCACGATCGCCACGATCATCGCGGCTACCACGGCCAGCCAGCGGGCAAGCGAAAGCGGACGGGTGGAGCGGGTGTCGGTCATTACGCAGCATCTGGCGCCGGTTGCGCGCGCGCGCAAGGTTAACTTCCCCCATGGGCGAGCCTGCCCTTGCGTAATGTTACACTGTCACATATATCGCCGCCATGCGCAAAGCCCCCGAACCCCTCGCCAATCACCGTCACGCCCGCCTCGACCGGATGGGGCTGATCGTGTCGGGGCTGTGCATGGTGCATTGCCTGGCAGGGCTGATCCTGATCGGGCTGCTCGGGCTCGGCGGCGGGCTGTTGCTGCACCCGGCGATCCACCGGGTCGGGCTGATTCTGGCGGTGGTGATCGGTGCTGCCACGATCGGCGCCAATGCCTTGCGCCACGGCCACCGCTTGCCGCTGGCGCTGGGCGCGAGCGGTCTGCTGCTGATGGCGGGCGCGATCGTGTCGGACCATGGCCTGGGCGAAGCGGCGATGACCATTGCCGGGGTTGCGCTGGTCGCCACGGCGCATGTCATCAACATCCGCCGCGCGCCGCGGTGCTGCTAGCGCATGATGCGAAAAAGTGGGCACCAGTTTTTCGCAATAAATCATGCAAAAACAAATACTCCTATAGCATGATGCGATTCTTTCTTATCGCATGATGCTATAGAGCGCAGGACGCTCTAATAGTTGTAAGCGTTGAGACTGTTGCTTTTGAAGATGCCGGCAATGCTGTTGAACAGCGATGTCAGCTTGCCGATCTGGACCGCCGGCGCATTGGCGACATAGACCAGATCGTGATCGCGCATCATGAAATTCTGCGACAGCATCAGCCCGTCGGCGCTGCGCATATCGATCTGATAGACCACCGGCACCAGTTCGCCCGCCTGCAGATAATCGGGCAGGGCCCGCGTGGTCAGCGTGCGCGCCACCGGCAGCTTTTCATACCGCAAGACATAGACCCCATAAGGATCGGCCTGGCGGTCGGCCAGACCGCCGCCGGCGCCAAGCGTTTCGGCGAGCGTCATCCTGTCCTTGTCGAACGGCACATCGAGATTCTTGTTGGTGGCACCCAGCACCACCACGCTTTGCGGCTCCAGATCGAGCGTCAGCAGGTCGCCGGACTTGAGAAAGATGTTCTGCACCGGATCGGCGTTTATCACCGAGAGCCGGGTGCTGGTGATTTTGCCCGCGCGGGTCAGATGGACCAGCATGTCGCGCGCCCGGCCGGTGGTGCCGCCCGCTTCGGACAGCGCGTCGAGCAGATGCGTGCCGGTAGGCGCCAGCGTGATACGGCCGGGGTGATTGACATCGCCCGTCACGGTCACCGAATTGTCGGTGGTCTGCATGATCTGCACGAGCGCCTGCGCATTGGTGGCCTTTCCGCGCAGTGCCTGAACGATCGCGGCTTCGACTTGCCGTGTGGTGCGGCCTGCCGCCTTGATCTCGCCGGCAAACGGAACAATGATCGTGCCGGCCTGGTCGACCGATTGGGTCGGCACGCTTGCCGATTGCGCACCGACCAGGCCGATCGTCGCCTGACCGGTCGACGGCACAGGTCCCAGCAAGCCGCTGCCATATTCCCACAGCGTTATCGAGACTTTGTCGCCGCGGTGGATCATGACATCGGGCGCCGGCTGGTTGATCGCCAGCGCGACGAATTCCTCGGCCTTGATTTTCGACAGTTCGGTAAGCGCGGTGCGGTTGACCGGAACGAGCAGGAACGGCGGCGCCGCTTCCCTGGCTTCGTGGTTGACGGTGGCGACCAGCGGCCCGGATTTGGGCACGGTCGAGCACCCCCCCAGCGCGATGCAAAGGCCAAGCGCAAGCGATGCGGCAAGCGCGCGTGCCGGCCGGGGCGCGGTCGTGCGATCTCCAAAACCTGCCGGAAAGGTATCGACAACGCCGGTCACAGTGTTCCTCATGGTGGACCCCAGAGCAGCAGATACAGCGTTAACCAAACTAAGTGTCATTTTTTTGGTGCCCCAGCGCAATGATCGCAATTTTGGCGTTCACCGGCGATTTGCACGGCCCCCCCTGCGGTACCCCGTTACGCCACAGAAGCACGCCGGCAAGATGGTCGTTGATGATCAGGTCGCGCACGGTTTGCGCATCTTCCACTTGCGTATTGGCCAGTTCGAACTCCAGCAGGATCCGTGAGCCGTCGAAACGGCCGCCGCCTTCGATCATCGCCTTCTGCGCCCGATAGCTGGCCGCGATATCGTGCTGACGATTGCGGCTCCACAGCCAGATGGTCGTGCGGTCGAACGCTGTCACGATCGCGCGGGCATTGCCCGCCGAAATGCCGGTAAAGGCCTGGGTCGGGGCGTCAAGCGGATTGGTCATCAGCATGGCGCGGTGGCCGGTGGCATGGACCATGGCGGCATATTGCAACAGAAAGGCGCGCGTCTGTTCGGGGCTGCGGCGGTCCTGCACTTCGTAATCGAGCATCACGCCGGCGCCATGCGGCGGCAGCGTGCCATCGGCCAGAACGCAGACGTCCTCTGGCGAAAGCGCCCCTTCGTCGGTCTGTTCGGCTTCGCTCACGAGGCGAATGCCCGCCGTTTCGGCAAAGTGGCGGGCCTGGTCGGCGCGTCCTAGCACACTGGCGGTCTGCGCCAGCGTGCAGGCATTGGCTCTGGCAATTGTGCTGAACGCCGATCGTTGCTTGCGCTGCGGCCCCATCGATGGCTGCAGATTGGGCTTGCGGTGGATCGTCTCGCCGCGTGGTGTGGTGATCGGGGTGTCGGCGCGGTTCGCCCACTGAAAGTAATAAAGCTGGTATGGCCCGGCGACGTCGGCGAGCGCGCCGAGTTGCGCGGATGCGGCGCCGGTCAGCGGGTAAAACTGATAGTTCGCGCCATTTGCGCCGGGCGGCGGCGCCTGCTGGATTACTTCGAACGACAAGCCGGCGTTGTCTCGCGGTCCGAAGCAGGCCGGCCCGTCAAGCGCGATCGGCCCCGCCCGACTGGCGGCTGGTGCCACCAGGGTCAGCGCCAAAGCCAGAACCCGGGAGAGTGTGCAGGATTGGTATGTCACCAGGGCTCAATCTCTGAGCGCGCGCAGTTTGTCGGGCAAGTCGGGGACGGGGTTCGGGTTTGCCGCCAGGCTTTCGGCTGCCAGCCGGTCTTCCTCGACGATAGCCAGCGCCTCTTGCAGATCGTCGTAATAGTACAACTTGCGATCGCGCAGCAGCAGCGCACTATCGCAATACTTGACGGCCACGCGCGGTTCGCGCGTGGCAAAGATCGATCCGGCGCTGGCGGTTTTTTGCGCGTAGAGTTCGTCGCAGATCTTGTGGAAATCCTTGATTTCCGAAATCCACGGACCGGCAATGTTGTCGAACAGATAGGTGTCGAAATCGAGCGCGTAAGTCAGCAGATAGCACAGGCTGATGCGGTTTTGCAGACCCAGCTGGCGGAACGGCACATCGAGCAGATCGCCCAATCCGCTTATTTCGGCGATGAAACCGATCACCTGCGACGGGTTGCATCCGTAAAGTTCGGCAGCAAAGCCAAAGTTCTGGCGCGCCGTCATGGTCGAACGGAATGCGGTGTGAAATCCGCCGATGAATGAAACGCGCCCGGTGCGCTCGATCCGGCCCCGCCACGGCGTCAGCTGCCGCGCGATGATCTGCAGCACCGTCGTCTTGCCCGAATAGGGCCCGGCCATCAGCGCCACGCGGCGATCGGTCGGGATCTCGATATCGACATCCGTCAGAATGACATGGCGTCGGTTGTATCTGTGCGTGACCCCGCGCAACCTGATCATGCCGCTATTCCTTGGCTTCCAGGTACTGTCGCGTGTTCGCCTCCAGCAGCAGGCCGAACGTCACCAGCCCCATCCCGCAGAAGATCACATATTGCGCGCCCGAGTGGGCGGCAGGATAAAACGGATAAAACGCCATGCGGAACCAGTTCGTGCCGCTCAGCATCGGGTTGAACAGCAGATAGTAGCGCGTGGTCGGTGGCAAGTACGCGGCGACGTAATAGAGCCCCGAAAAGTGCAGCACCGTGCGTGAAATCGCAGGCCACGCGAGGTCCCAGACCGGGAACATGCGGCCGAAAATGGCATTCACGATGCCCGCGCCAAACCCGATCAGATAAACGCCGGTGATCGCCTCCAGCGCGCGGACCGGATCGTAGGGAATGGCATCGTCGACCCCGGAGATATACAGTGCGCCGAAGAACACCAGAATAACGCACATATATGTGATGTAATGCTGCAGAGCATTCGAGAAGAGCACAAACAGAGGGCGTTCCATGGGAAACTGGACGCGATACTTGCCGCGCCCGAGCGGCGAGCGCATCCGGATCGAGGTGTGAATGAACATGTAGATCGGATAGACGCCGGTGCCCAGAAACAGCAGCGAGCTGCGTCCATAAGGGGTGTGGCGCGCCAGCATCGTGAACAGCAGGTTCAGCACCAGCACGATGAACAACGGCTCTGCCCCTGCCGCCAGATAGCCCATCATCAGGCGCCGGCCATGGTGCATGTCCGCTTCGTGCCAGAAGATCGAGCGAAACGAATTTATCGCATTAAAAAGCGCGACATCCCAGTACCGCGCTCCTCCCGGGGGAATCGCTCCGGGCCGGCTGGCCATCAGTCGTGCTCCATGATCGAATTGCCGATCATGCGGCCGATCACCCACACCATCGCGGCCGAGACCAGGATCAGCAGCATGTCGAGCCAGCGCTGCGGCGCCAAGGGCGCCTCGGGCTTGGAAGGATGGACATATGTCGCAAGATAGAGGCGCTGGGCTTGCGCGGCGGTCTTTTCTTCGCTCAGGGCCTGCAGCGCAGACGACTGCACCGACACCGCCTGGTTCAGTTTTGTCGTAAGATCTTCGAAACGGCCGACCGTTATGGCCATCCTCGGTTCGCCCGGCAGCGCGCCACCGCTCGCGCGCGCAGCCGCGATCTGTTTGGTTAGCCCGTCGATCTGTTTTTGCAGCACGAGAATTTGCGGCGCCTGCGGGTTGCCCAGCTGTTTTTTGAGCATGTCGAGCTGCGCCAGATCCTGGCTGCGCAAGTGATCGGCCTGATCGACAATCTGCAGGTCTTCCGAAACTTCCGCGCGTTCCGGGTTCACGACGTTGGACTTCAGTCGAAAGCTTTCCAGTTCGGCGCGCAAGCCGGCGACCCGCGCCACCGCCCGGTCATATTGGCCTTGTGCATAGCGCACCGAATCCTGTTGCGACTGTGTGTCGATCGAATTGACCACGTCTGCGGACAAGCTCAGCAGGCTGCTGGCGATCGCAAAGCTGTCTGCAGCCGAATAGGCGTTCACGCGCACCACGGCGAGCCCGGTTGCCGGGTCGAAATTGGCGTAGACCATCTTGCGCCAGTATTTGCCCAGCCGCTCGGCGGTGGGATGCTCGCCCAGTTTGGAAAGCGGGTCCGACGGCTTGTTGAACATCGCGCGAAGATTGACTTTGGCATCGAGGTCACGCGCCGCCTGCGCGCTCGAGATATAATCGGTGACAGTGAAGTTATCGAGGGGGTCGGTCGTGGGCGGCCCGTTGCCCCCATAGACGACGTCGAACGAGCCCGCGCCGGCGCTGTTGTTGGCGGCGTGGGCACTGATCGGGACGCGCACGCTGAAGCGCATTTCGGTGACATATTCATCGGGGGCAATCAGGAACAAATAGATGCCGCCGATCACCAGTGGCGCCACGAACGAGACCGCGAACCACACTTTGCGCCCGAAATCGACCGTGCGCACCAGCTCGGGGAACGCCGGCTGCCTGGCATCGCGCGCGTCGAAATAGCCGGGCGCGTCGGCTTTGGGCCGCGCCGTGACTTTCAGTTCGTCGAGCGCGACCGCGCCCTTCTGCCGCGACAGCGCCTGCGGCAGCCTGGGCAACGTGAAGGTGGAACGCTTGGGCTTGGCATCGCGCGCGGTGGGTTCGGTCGATAGCCGTTCGGCTGCCGGCGCATCACCGTCCGGATCGCGTGGCGTCAGGAACCCTGTGCCTCTGCCCCAATAATCCTTGGCCATCGCTCGTCTTCCCCAATCCGCCTGCTCGCTTCCCGCAGAGCCATGATCGGGGCGCTGCGGGGGTGCTTCAATTTACGGCAATCAACTTCTGGGCCCGGTATGCTTCGTTTTCACGGGGTGCATTGACCATTTTGATGAAGCGTTCGCGCGTTTCGTCACTAGCATCTTTGGGCAACCAGTGCGAGTGGCAAGGGATTTTCGAGCGATCGCACCGATGCGCGTAGCGTGCAGCAATCTCGGCCACTTCCTCGGCCAGGCCTTCTTCGAGCCGTGTCGGCTTGAGGCCAAGCCGCAGGAACGAGGCGTTGCACACGTCGAGCGTGTTCTCGGCCGCTTCCTTGCGCGGATTGGGTACCAGTTCGTAAGGTTGGCCGGTCATGCCCGAGATCATCTGCGCCAGATCGATCAGGCGATGCGTTTCGGTCATCTGGTTCATGATCGCGACGCGTTCGCCGCGCGCGGGCGGGTTGGCAATCGCCAGTTCGATGCAATGCACGGTGTCGCGAATGTGGATAAACGCGCGCGTCTGGCCACCGGTGCCATGCACCGTCATCGGATGGCCGATCGCGGCCTGCATCAGAAAGCGATTGAGCACAGTGCCGTAATCGCCGTCGTAATCGAAGCGGTTGATCAGCCGCTCGTCGAGCGAGGTCTGGCGGGTTTGCGTGCCCCACACGATGCCCTGGTGCAGATCGGTCACGCGGGTGCTGTAATTGCGGTTGTAATACCAGAAGAACAGCGCGTCCTGCGCTTTGGTCATATGGTAGATGCTGCCCGGATTGGCCGGATAGAGGATCTCGATCGTGGTCGGACCTTCGGGCGTATCGACAGTGACCGGCAGATAGCCCTCGGGAATCTTCATCCCCGCGGTGCCGTAGCCATAGACGCCCATCGTGCCGAGATGCACCAGATGCACATCGAGCCCGGATTCGATGATCGCCGAAAGCACATCGTGCGTGGCGTTCAGATTGTTGTTGACCGTGTAGCGGCGATGGCGCGAGGTCTTCATCGAATAAGGCGCCGCGCGCTGTTCGGCAAAGTGCACGATCGCGCGCGGATTTTCCCGGCGGATAAGCTCCAGCAAGCGGTCATAATCCGCACCGACAGTCAGGTTTTCATAGCGGATGGTCTTGCCGCTGACTTCCTGCCACGCGGCGATCCGCACGCCGATCGGGCTGATCGGGGTAAGCGATTCGGCTTCGAGCTCGATATCGATCTTGCGACGCGAAAGATTGTCGACGATCACAACCTCGTAGCCGATATCCGACAAGTGCAGCGCCGTTGGCCAGCCGCAAAAGCCGTCACCGCCAAGGACTATTACTTTTTCCATGAAATAACCCTTCTTTGCCATGGCGTGCCGACACGCGTGCATAGCGATATTTTATTTGATTCTCAGGTGTGGAGTCAGTCTGCGGGGGTATCGGTTGCCGCGTGATCGTGGCCTTTGATCAACCGCCAGGCTTCCTGGACCGCGCCGCGGACCCAGCGCTGTTCGACGAGGCTCGCGTCCGTGCGGTAAAAATCGACGATCTGGTGCATCAGCGCAGGCAATTCGGCAATCGCTGCCTTCAACCGCGCCTGCTCGCCGGCGGCGACCAGCGCAAGCGCTGCGCGCAGTTCATCCTGCTCTGCCGCATCGAGCTTGGCCAGCAGGTCTTCGGGGATCTCGGCATCGTGCTTGCGGATGCGTCCGAGCGGTTCGCGCCCGGCGTCTGAATCGGATTTGCGAACGATACGGATATGCCGCAAGTCATCAATGAACAGAAGCATGCGAGCCCCCTTCCCAATTTTTCAAAACAAAATTGCCTTGATCGTAAACGGGCCGTCGCGCGCCCGGGCCGTTCGTGAATTCGGGCAATCGCGATCCAAAGAAATTAAACACGCCTGACGCAAATATCTACAAGGCATCGGTTGAAGCTCGAAATTATCGGCGGCAATTGGCTGCTCGTATTGCCATCGACATTCGTAACCCTTGTCGATATTTATTTATAAAAGTCCGTTGTTTCGCGATGTCGATCCGGTAGATTTTTATTATGACAGTGGTGCGACACGCTTCGTGCGCGATGTCATATTGGCAGTCCGTTTCCCGCCTTGGGACGGCGGTCCGGGCAAACCTTGCGAGCGCCCGGGAGGCGGGTTTAACCAAGCAAATGAGGCCGTTTGTGCGTGCCGCTGATCGCCCCGCCGGGCTTTGCCGGGATGCCGGATTTTCTTTCCCGGGGCGCAATCCGGTTGCCGGCCCGGTTGCCGGCCCGGTTGCCGGTGTCGCGTGCGACCGATGTCTATCGGTGCGAATCGAGGAACCACTGCCAGGTGGCGGCAAGGCCCTGTTCCAGTGGCGTGGCGGGGTCGAACCCGAGGTGTCGCCGGGCATGGTCGATTGCGCACCAGGTCCGCACGATTTCGCCCGCGCGCGCGGGGCGATAGTCCACCGCGAAAGTCCGTGGCGCGACCACTTCGCGCATGGCCGCGATCAGTCCGTTCACCGACAGCGGCACGCCCGATCCGAGTTGGTAGACCCCTGACGCCTCGCAGCCGAGCGCACGCACGATGCCGTCGCACAAGTCTTCGACATAGACAAAGTCGCGCGTGTGCTCGCCATCGCCATAGACCACCAGCGTTTCGCCTGCGAGTATCCGCTTGAAGAACGCCGCCACCACGCTGCCCTTGTGGAACGAACGCGGCCCGTAGACATTGGCAAACCGCAAAGAGATCGTGGTGAAGCCGTAGCTGCCGGCATAAGCCGCGCACAGGCCTTCGACCGCCAGCTTGGTTGCGCCGTAGGGCGAGACGGGGCGGGGCACCATTTCCTCGTGCACCGGGGGTTCGGCTTCGCCGATGATCGCGCCGCCGGTCGATGCATTGATCAGCCGGGTAATGCCGCGCGCGCGCATCGCTTCGAGCAGGCGGAACGAGCCGACCACGTTGACATCGAAGTTGAGCGCGGGATCGGCGATCGATTCGACCACCCGCGTATCGGCGGCGAGGTGAATGACCGCTTCGATTCCGTCGAGCGCTTGCCCGAGCATGGCTTCGTCGCGAATGTCGCCGTGCAGGAATTCGCCGGCGAAATCGCCCAGATGCGCGCGTTTGCCCATGACTTCGGAATCGAGCACGCGCACGGCGTGGCCTGCCGCGACCAGCTGCGGCACGAGATTGGCGCCGATAAACCCGGCGCCGCCGGTAACCAGGATGTTCACTTGCCGAATTTCCAGACTTTGGCGAGGCGGCCCACGCTGAACCGCTGTGCTGTCACCGAAAAGGGCGAATTGGGCATTGGAATGCCGGTTTCGGCCATCACGAGGTCGATCTGCACCTTGCTGTCGCCAAGCAGCGCGTCGGGGATCGGCAACTGAAATCCGCCCCTGCCATGCGCCGTTTTGGGGTGCGGCAGATCGGCGTCGAAGCGCGCCAGGAATGCGCCGTCGACATAAGCGGCCAGTTCCACCACGCGATCGGGTTCTTCGGGAAAGCTGGCCCAACCGGTCAGCGTGCCGTCCCGGGCGCCTTCGCACATGCCGGCCACGCCGACGCGATCGAGCTCGATACCCGGTGGCACCGCCACGCCGGAAGCCAGCACCAGCTCCGACCCCGCCACGATCAGCGAGAGATGCGTGCCGTCTTCGTTGCTCCAATAGGCTTTGGGCATGTCGAAGGTGAAGCCGTTGCGCGCCGCTTCGCGCGGCAGATCGGCCCATTCGGCGAAGCGATGTTTGGCGCTGAGGCGCGTGGTTTCGCCCTCCACTGTCAGTGCCACGTCGACCGGTTGACCGGGCGTGCCAAGGTTCGCCGCCCAGCCGTAGATGCGACCTTCGTGAATGCCGAGAAACTGCCCGACAACTTCGTCGCGCTGCCGCACTTTGCGCGCCGCGAGCATGCGCACAAGCTGATCGGAAGGCGGCAACTGGGCCCCATCCGCGGGTCCGCGCAGCTTGCCGGCCGGGGGTTTTGTCGCGGGGGCCTTGGCTGCCGGAGGCCTGGTGGCGGGGGCCGCAGGGGGTTTTGCCGCGGGGGTGGGGGCCGGGCGGCG
>CAITOD010000115.1 GCA_903893935.1 uncultured Sphingomonadales bacterium | reverse complement strand
CGGATCGAGCCCGTCGCCGCGGATCAGCAAGACCTGCCCGGCATAGCATAGCCGCAGTGGCCGCGGCGCGGACGACAGCCGCGACGAGGCAATCCGCCCGATCTGCGGCGTGTGATCGCCGCGCAGCATCAGCATGCGCAAGCTTTGCGGATCGACAAAGCGAAACATCCGCCGCGCCTCGATCCCCGCCATGCGCGCGCCCAGCGTCGCATCGAATTCGATCATCGGCGGCAGCACGCGATCATAACCATGCCCGTGCATCACGCCGTGGATAGCGCGCATCACACGCGTGGTCGCCGCCGCTTCGCGCGGCAGCCGGTCTTCGAGCCCTTCGGGCAGCAGATCGCGGTCGCTGATAGTCATTAGCTGCGCCCTTAGAGCAATCCAACACCAAGTGGGACCGGTTTTTGCGCGCACCACCCGTAATGCGCTATTGACCGCTATCGGGCCGATCGAAACGCAGAAAGTGCCGACGCCGCAGCGCCTGCACTTCTGCGATGTTCTGACCGAACGCGGTTTACTGGAACTTCAGCCACTTGACCTGGCGCACCCCGTTCAGCTTGCGCGCTTTGGCGACCACTTCCACGCTGACCGGGTTGTCGACCGACAGCAGCAGCACCGCCTCCCCGCCAGCCTGGCGGCGGCCCAAATGAAACGTGCCGATATTGATCCCTTCGGTGCCGAGCAGCGTCCCGATCGAGCCGATGAACCCTGGTGCATCGGTGTTGACGATATAGAGCATGTCGCCATCGAGATCGGCCTCGATGCCGATCCCGAAGATTTCGACAAGACGCGGCTGGCCATTGCCGAACAGCGTGCCGGCAACCGAGCGCTGACCGGCATCGGTATCGACCGTGACGCGCACCAGCGTGCGGTATTCGCCTTCGCGATCATGGCGCACTTCGCGCACATCGAGCCCGCGTTCCTTGGCGAGGAACGGTGCATTGACCATGTTCACGGTCTGCGAATACTGCTTCATCAGCCCGGCCAGCACCGCCGCGGTGATCGGCTTCTGATTGAGCTGTGCTGCTGCCCCTTCGACTTCGATCGCGATCTTGCGCACGTCTTCGCCGACCAGTTGCCCCACCAGCGAGCCCAGCTTTTCGGCCAGCGCCATGTAAGGCCGCAGCTTGGGCGCTTCTTCGGCCGACAGCGACGGCACGTTGAGCGCATTGGTAACGCCCCCGGTGGTCAGATATTCACCCATCTGTTCGGCCACTTGCAGCGCGACATTGACTTGCGCTTCGGTGGTCGATGCGCCCAGATGCGGCGTGCAGATGAAATTGGGTGTGCCGAACAGCGGGCTGTCTTTGGCGGGTTCGGTTTCGAACACATCGAGTGCTGCACCGGCGACGTGGCCCGCATCGAGCATGTCCTTCAGGGCGGCTTCGTCGATCAGCCCGCCGCGCGCGCAATTGACAATCCGCACGCCCTTTTTGGTCTTGGCGAGATTTTCGCGGCTCAGAATATTGCGCGTTTCGCTGGTGAGCGGGGTGTGCAGCGTGATGAAATCGGCGCGCGCCAGCAGCGTGTCGAGATCGACTTTCTCGACCCCGATTTCGATCGCGCGTTCGGGCGTCAGGAACGGGTCATAGGCAATCACTTTCATGCGCAAGCCGATCGCGCGGCTGGCGACGATCGAGCCGATATTGCCCGCGCCGATCAGCCCGAGCGTCTTGCCGCTGACTTCGACACCCATGAAGCGGTTCTTTTCCCACTTGCCGGCCTGGGTCGAGGCATCGGCTTCGGGCAATTGCCGCGCCAGCGCAAAAATCAGCGCGATGGCGTGTTCGGCGGTGGTGATAGAATTGCCGAACGGGGTGTTCATCACCACCACGCCTTTGGCCGAAGCATAAGGGATAT
>CAITOD010000114.1 GCA_903893935.1 uncultured Sphingomonadales bacterium | reverse complement strand
GGCGGGGTCTTGGTGATGAACGAAAACGACCGGTCCGAATAGACGGTGATCACCGTCGGCAGCGGCGTGCCCTTTTCCATTTCCTGGGTCGAAGCGTTGAATTCCTTGCAGAAACCCATGATGTTCACGCCGCGCTGACCCAGCGCAGGCCCGATCGGCGGCGACGGCTTGGCTTCGCCCGCCTTGATCTGCAGCTTGATATAGCAGTCAATCTTCTTGGCCATTATGGCCTCCCTTGTCGTCCTGTCGGGGTTGCCCCCTCAGATATAGTGGTCAAACAGCATGTCCCGAAAGCCTCGCCTCCCGCAGCGGAATCACCCCGGCATGGCCGGTGCGAAGTCGCCGCGCATAGCAGGGTGCGCGGAATTTGCAAGGAAGAAGGGCATCCCGCAGCCAAAAGACTCCTGCTACTTCAAAAACCCCCGTTCGTGCTGAGCTTGTCGAAGCACGCGCGCCAACCTGCGTCCCGCGCGTACTTCGACAAGCTCAGCACGAACGGAAGCGGGAATATTACTTGACCAGTTCGACTTCCTCGAACGCCAGTTCGACCGGGGTCGCGCGGCCGAAAATCGAAACCGACACTTTGACGCGCTGCTTTTCGAAATCGAGCTCTTCCACCACGCCGTTGAACGACGCAAACGGGCCGGCGTTGACTTTGACCGAATCGCCGATTTCATAATCGACCAGCACTTGCTTGCTCGGTTCCGCCGCTGCCGCTTCGCGCGCACCGAAATAACGCTGCGCCTCTTTTTCCGAAATCGGCTGCGGCTTGTTGTTGGTGCCAAGGAAGCCGGTGACTTTGGCGGTGTTCTTGACGAGGTGATAGATGTCGTCGTTCAGCGTCAGCTTGGCCAGCACATAGCCGGGCATGAACTTGCGTTCGACCTGGACTTTCTTGCCGCGCTTGACTTCGGTGATGGTTTCGGTCGGCACTTCGACCGCTTCGACCAATTGCGCGAGGCCTTTGCGTTCGGCTTCGGCAAGGATCGCTTCGCGCACTTTGTTTTCAAAGCCGGAATAGGCGTGGATGATGTACCAACGGGCCATGGAAAGTTCCTGAAACTGGTGCGGCCGCACGCGCGGCCGCGGCAATCATGCGAGCGCGAGCAACATCCGGACGGCGGCACCGAACAGGGTGTCGACACCGAGGAAAAACACCGACAGCAGCGCCATCATCAGCGCGACGAAAATCGCGGTGGTGGTGGTTTCCTGACGCGTCGGCCAGACCACTTTGCGGGCTTCGGCTTTGACCTGGTTGATAAACTCGTTCGGGCTGGTCATGGCTGCGTGCTTGCCTTTAGCGTAACGATTGCCGGGGTATTGCGACGTGTCTTCCGCCTAGGGGCCATCGCCGCCCCGGACAAGTCCGGGAGGGGCAGGCGAGAGCTCCGAGGTGCGGGAGAGATTCGGCATCTAGTGGCCGCCGCGCAAAAACGCAAGAGCGCGCCCATTTTGCCAAGCCTGCATGCCTTTCGCGCGCGTTAACCATGATTTTAAGGTTTTGCGCGATGCCACGGCCAAAGGACAGCCCGCTGGCATGCGCCGACCGATCGGCCCATAAACCCGCCCGCGACGACATGTGGAGCCCCTGATGACGTTCATCAGCCGAATTCGCGGACTGGTTTTTGGAAATACCGCAGCGCAGACCCGGTTTTTCGCACCATGCGTGTTTTCCAGCGCGTTTCTTGTGTTTCTGGTCGAACCGCTCGCCGGCAAACTGATCCTGCCGCTGATGGGCGGCGCACCGGCGGTGTGGAACACCGCGCTCGCCTTCTTTCAGATCGCGCTGCTCGCGGGCTATGCTTATGCGCATGCCTTGCAGAAATGGGCGCACAGCCTGAAACTGCAATGGAGCATCCATCTTGTCGTGCTCTTGCTCGCGGCCCTCGCTTTGCCGCTCGGGCTCACCACCCGGCTCGGCGCGCCCGATCCGGCGCATCCGGTGGGTTGGATACTGGGCGTGCTGGCGCTGTCGATCGGCGCGCCGTTTTTCGCGCTGTCGGCGACCGCGCCGCTGGTGCAATCGTGGTTTGCCCGCACCGCGACACCATCGCCCGATGGCCGACCACTGCCCATCTATGCGCTCTATGCGGCGAGCAACCTCGGCTCGCTGCTGGCGCTGATCGCCTATCCCGCGCTGATCGAGCCAATGTCGGATGTCAGCGGGCAGCGTCTTGCCTGGAGCGCCGGGTTTGCGGGCTTTGCCGGCATGATGGCCATGCTGGGTCTCAAAATCTGGTCGGACGCGCCGGCTGTAAACGACGCGCTGCCACGATTGCACGAGGCCCCCGCGCCCAGCCTGGTGCGCACGCTGGTCTGGATCGGGCTGGCGGCTGCTCCCTCCTCGCTGCTGATCGGGGTAACCACGCACCTTGCCGAAGATGTCGCATCGGCGCCATTCCTGTGGGTGGCTCCGCTGGCGCTCTATCTGCTGAGCTTCGTGCTCGCGTTTTCGACCCGGCAGTGGCTCCCAACGCAGACGCTGCTGACGCTTCAGGCGCTTACCCTGCTCGGCTGCATTCTGGTCCTGCCGGCAACCGGCGCGTTCTGGTTGCAGCTCGAAGTGCACTTGCTGTGCTTTTTCCTGACCGCGTGGATGTGCCACCAGATCCTCGCCCACCAGCGCCCCGATCCACGCCATCTCACGCATTTCTATCTGTGCCTGTCGATTGGCGGCGTGGTCGGCGGCGCGTTCAACGCGTTTGTTGCACCCGTGGTGTTCGACCGGGTGATCGAATATCCGCTGGTGCTGGTGCTCGCGGTGCTGGCACGGCCCTGGCGCGGCTGGGGCCTGTCGCGCCGCGAAGCAGCGCTGCTGGCCGGCGCAGCAGCACTGTATGGCGTGCTTTACGCCTTGCAGCATTCGGGTGTGCAGTTCCGCTGGCCCGTGGCGCCCG
>CAITOD010000113.1 GCA_903893935.1 uncultured Sphingomonadales bacterium | reverse complement strand
GGTCAGGAACAGTCGATGCGTTTTGAAGGCACCAGCAATTACGTCGCCACCGAAGATCTGAAAGTCGCGGTCAACGCGGCCGTGCTGCTGCGCCGGCCGCTGCTGGTCAAAGGCGAGCCCGGCACCGGCAAGACCGTGCTGGCGCACGAAATCGCGCAAGCCGTTGGCGCGCCGCTGATCGAATGGAATGTCAAATCGACCACCAAGGCGCAGCAGGGCCTTTATGAATACGACGCGGTGGCGCGGTTGCGCGACGGCCAACTGGGCGACGAGCGCGTCCACGATATCCGCAACTATATCAAGCGCGGCAAGCTGTGGGAGGCGTTCACTTCGCCGCAACTGCCGGTGCTGCTGATCGACGAAATCGACAAGGCCGATATCGAATTCCCCAACGACTTGTTGCAGGAACTCGACCGCATGAGCTTCGACGTCTACGAAACGCAGGAGCGCGTGACCGCCGCCGAACGCCCGATCGTGGTGATCACTTCGAACAACGAAAAGGAACTGCCCGACGCATTCCTGCGCCGCTGTTTCTTTCATTATATCAAGTTTCCCGATCGCGACACGATGCAGAAAATCATCGACGTCCACTTCCCCGGCATCCAGCGCCTGCTGATCGCCAAGGCGATGGACGTGTTCTACGAAGTGCGCGATGTGCCCGGCCTCAAGAAAAAGCCCAGCACGTCCGAACTGCTCGACTGGCTCAAGCTGCTGCTCAACGAAGACATGCCGCTCGACGTGCTGCAGAACCGCGATCCGACCAAAGCGATCCCGCCGCTGCATGGCGCCTTGCTCAAAAACGAGCAGGACATCATGCTGTTCGAACGGCTGGCCTTCATGGCGCGGCGCAACGGGTAACGGAGAAACCGGGCATGGCCTATACCGGGCGCTGTCTGTGCGGCGCAGTCACATTGCGGATTGCCGGTGAGGCCGTCGGCGCAGCGCAATGCTGGTGTCGCCAGTGCCAGACCAGTGCCGGCGGCGGCCCTTCGAACAACGCGATCTTCATGGCCGACAGCGTTACGATCGAAGGCAATGTTGCCACAACCGGCTGGCATGCGGCGAGCGGCACGCGCCCCACGCTCGATTTCTGCCCGGCGTGCGGCACCCATCTGTGTGGCCGCAGTCCGCTTGGCCCCGGCATGATGGCCATACGCATCGGCGTGCTCGATCAGCCGCACGACCTGGTTCCCCGCATGGCGATCTGGACCGAAGAAGCCCCGGCGTGGGCGGTGATCGATCCGGCGCTGCCACGCATGGCCCGCCAGACCCCGGAAGACGGAGAGCACACATGACTTACAGCGGACGGTGCGCGTGTGGCGCGGTGACTTTGCAGATCGCAGCCAAACCGCTGCTCACGCGTCAGTGCTGGTGTCGCCAATGCCAGACAATCGCGGCAGGCGGCCCGACCAACAACGCGATGTTTCCGGCCGAAGCGGTTGCGATCGAGGGCGCGCTGGGGTCTGCAACCTGGCCCGCGGCGAGCGGCAACACGCTGACATTCCATTTCTGCCCTGGCTGCGGCACGCAAGTCTATGCGCAAAGCTCGGCCCGGCCCACGGTCAAGACCGTGCGGATGGGGGTGATCGACCAGCCGCACGACCTCGCCCCGCAAACGGTGATCTGGACCGACGAGGCCCCGGCCTGGGCCGTGCTTGACCCGGCGCTGGCGCATTTTGAACGGCAGCCCCCGCCGCCCGCGCCCAAGGACTGACCGCCATGTTTTTCAACTTCGTCGACGAATTGCGCGCCGCCGGCATCCCCGCCAGTTTCAAGGAGCACCTCGTGCTGCTCGAAGCGCTCGACAAAGAGGTGATCGATCGCACTCCCGAGGCGTTTTATTACCTGTCGCGCGCGACATTTGTGAAAGACGAAGGCCTGCTCGACCGCTTCGACCAGGTGTTCAACAAAGTGTTCAAGGGCCTTCTGACCGATTACGGCCAGCGCCCGGTCGATGTGCCCGAAGACTGGCTCAAAGCGGTCGCCGAAAAATTCCTGACCGAAGAGGAAATGGCTGCGATCAAGGCGCTGGGATCGTGGGACGAGATCATGGAGACGCTCAAGAAGCGGCTCGAAGAGCAGGAAAAGCGCCACCAGGGCGGCAACAAATGGATCGGCACCGGGGGCACCAGCCCGT
>CAITOD010000112.1 GCA_903893935.1 uncultured Sphingomonadales bacterium | reverse complement strand
CTCTGCCGCGCGCGCTTCAGGCTTGCGCCACCTGGCCATCGGCCACGCGCCAGAATGTGGCCGGCGCGGGCAGATCGGCGAACGGGCCAGGTTCGGTGCCGGTCATCCACACTTGCGCGCCCGATGCGGCGAGCCGGGCATAGAGCGCGGCGCGGCGCAGCGGATCGAGGTGTGCGGCGATTTCGTCTAACAGCAGCAGGCGCGGCCGCGTGCTGTCGCCAAGCGCCGCATGCGCCAATACGATGCTGATCAGCATCGCCTTTTGCTCGCCGGTTGAACAACTGGCAGCAGGCGCGGCTTTGGCGGCCATTGTCACCGCCAGATCGTCGCGGTGCGGGCCGGTCAGCGTCCGCCCGGCCGCGCGGTCGCGGCGGCGGCCCTCGCGCAAGGCCGCTGCCAGCACCCCGGCCTCGTCTGGCGTGTCGCCGGCATAGACAAGCGTGGGCCGCGCAAACGGCCCATCGGGTTCGGCCGCAATCGCCTTGTCGAGCCGCACGACCAGCGCGCGCCGGGCCTGTGCGATCGCTGCACCAGCCTCGGCCAATTGCGCTTCCAGCGCATCGAGCCAGGCTGCATCGGGCTCGGCCGCCTCGCCCAGCAAACGGTTGCGTTCGCGCAAGGCGGTTTCGTAGCGCGTGGCCAGCCGCGCATGGCCGGGATCGCCCGCCAGCACCAGCCGGTCAAGAAACCGCCGCCGGCTGCTGGCGCCTTCGGCAAACAGCCGGTCCATCGCCGGGGTCAGCCAGGTGATCGCCAGCCATTCGGCGAGCCGGTTGGCGGGGCCCTCGGCGCCATTGATGCGCACCGAGCGGCGCCCGGGCGCGTCGGGTGCACTGGCCGTGGCAAGCGCCAGCGCGCCCTGTTCGAGTTCGGCCGCGACGGCAAACCCGCCCGCGCCGTGCGCCGCCGCCATCTCCGCCACCGCCGCGCGGCGCAGGCCGCGCCCGGGCGCGAGCAGGCTGATCGCTTCGAGCACATTGGTCTTGCCCGCGCCGTTTTCGCCGGTCAGCACGTTGAACCGCGCGGTGGCGTCGAGCCGGGTCGCGGCATGGTTGCGAAAATCGCGCAGAGTCAGGCGGTCGAGAGCCATCGCGGCGCGGTCAGCCGCGATCGATCAGGCCGTGCCGGCGCAAGGCGTGGCGCAACTGGTCGTAGCTCAGCCCCAGCGCCTTGGCGGTCTGGCGCTGGTTGAACCGGTGCCGGGCGAGGTGGTGCTCGATAATCGCGCGCTCGTGCGCATCGACCGCAGTGCGCAAGTCGGTCACGCCGTCGTAGGCCACGGGCGCGGCTGGCACAGAGGCCTGCGGCGCGCCGGCGGGCGCGGCTTGCACCGGGCCTGCCGGTTTCCAAGGCGATTCGAACGGATCGAATTGCACTTCGCCGACCGGTTGCGCGGGATCGTCCCAGCGATAGACCGCGCGTTCGACCACATTGCGCAATTCGCGCACGTTGCCGGGCCAGGCGTAAGCATCGAGCTCGCGGCAGACTGCGTCCGAAAACCCGGGCCAGGTGTCCCAGCCCAGTTCCGCCGCCATGCGCCGCCCGTAATGATCGGCCAGCACCGCGATATCGCCTTCGCGCGCGCGCAAGGGCGGCAGTGTGATCACTTCGAAGCTCAGCCGGTCGAGCAAGTCGGGGCGAAACCGGCCCGCCGCCGCCATGCGCGGCAAGTCTTCATTGGTTGCCGCGACGATCCGCACATCGACCCGCAACGGCCGCGACGAGCCGATCCGCGCGACTTCGCCATATTCGACCACGCGCAGCAGCCGTTCCTGCGCGGCCATCGACAGCGTGCCAAGCTCGTCGAGGAACAGCGTGCCGCGATCGGCCTCTTCAAACCGGCCGGCGCGCGCCCGCGAGGCGCCGGTGAAGGCACCGGCCT
>CAITOD010000111.1 GCA_903893935.1 uncultured Sphingomonadales bacterium | reverse complement strand
CCGGGGGTTTGCTGTTGCTCGGCGATTTCCTTGAAAAAGCGGATGGTGGTCTGCCAGTCGCCGGCGCTTGCGACTTCGCGGACTGCGGCGGTGATCGGCGCTGCGGCAAAGCGCGCGCGTTCTTCCGGGGTCGGCTGGGGGGCCGGCAGCGTGCCGAGCGGGGGGACGGGCCGACCCAGACGTTCGAGCGCGAGCAGGCCGTAGAACTGGTCGGCATGTTGCGCGGCGGCGGCGAAAGCGTCTTGCGCCTCGGCTGGATGCCCGCTGCGGGCAAGCGCGAGCCCGGCCCAGTAGAAGCCTTTGGCTTTGACGCCGGGGCCGCGCCCGGCACCGGCGTAGCGGCGGAACATGGTGGCGGCGCTCAGGCCATCATTGTTGTGCCACAGCGCATGGGTGGCGCCGAGCCACATCAGCGACGTGTAATCGTCGCGGATGGAATACGTCTGGCGGCTGACGTCTTCGCCGGGGGCGAAGGCATCGGCGGCGCCGAGCGCGATGCGCGCAGTGCTGGCGGAGTCGCCCAGTTCGGCCGCCCCGCGGGCGGCATAGAGCAGTTCGGCGATCCAGTGCGGGCGGTCGAGCGGCAGGGTGGTAAGCGGCGGGCGCTCGGCGAGGAAGGTCGCTTCGGCCGCGGTGCGACCGAGCCGGTGCAATTCGCGCGCGCGGTTGAACACAAAGCCGGGGTTGCTGTCGAGCGTGGCGGCGGGCAGCGCCGATGCGGCGTAAGGATCGCCGCCCGCCAGTGCGGCGAGGCGCCCTTGGGCGGTGGCGCGCACGGTGGGCGAGGCCCATGGAAGCAGGCGCTGGGCGGGGATGGCGGCGCCGGCCCACAGCAGCGCATCGATCCGAGCGTCATGATCGGCGGTGACGAAGCTGGTGCCCCACGTGGCGAGGATCGCGGTTTCGCTGGCGTCGCTCATCGGCCCGCCTCGCCACGCAGCGCGCGCCACATCGCCCGCTTCGGCGCGGCCGAGTGCGCGCAAAGCCAGTGCGTAGCGCGCGCGGCCGGGGTTGGTGAGCGGCGGGAAACGATCGAAAAACGCAACGATGCTGCCGGGGGTCGCAGCATCGCGGTCGAGCGCGGCTTCGGCGGCGCGGCGCAAGCGGTCTTCTTCGGGAAAGCCGGGGTTGCCGGTCAGGAATCCGGCATAAGTCGCAAAGCCATATGGCGCGCCGCTGGTCAGTTGCTTCCACTGTTCGATCGCATAGGCAACCGGGCCCTGGCTCTGGCTGGTCAATTGCGCGCGCGCGCGATCCCACGCCGACCCATCGAAATCGCCGCCGCTGGCATGGCTGGCATACGACATCATCGAGGCCGGGATGAGCGCGAGCACTTGCCAGCGCAGCATCAGCCAGCGGGGCCGGGGGGGCATGTCCGTGCTGGACATCGGGGGGGGCGTCTCCCTATCAGACGGATTCATGTACCTGGGTATCATGCCCCAGTTTGAGGAACAAAGTCCATGTTTTCCGGTTCCATCCCGGCGCTCGTGACACCTTTTCGCGATGGCGCGCTCGACGAAAAGGCGTTTCGCCGGCTGGTTGAATGGCAGATCGACAACGGTTCGTCGGCGCTGGTGCCGTGCGGCACCACGGGCGAAAATTCGACACTGTCGAACGCCGAACACCATCGCGTGATCGAAGTCTGCGTCGAACAGGCGGCGGGGCGCGTGCCGGTGATCGCCGGGTGCGGCAGCAACGACACGATGAACGCGCTGCTGCACATGACGTTCAGCAAGAAGTGCGGCGCGGCGGCGGCGCTGTGCGTGGCGCCTTACTACAACCGGCCGAGCCAGGCCGGATTGCTCGCGCATTTCAGCTATCTGGCCGAACACAGCGACTTGCCGATCATTCTTTACAACGTGCCTGGGCGCACGGTGACCGACATCCTGCCCGAAACGGTGGTCGAACTGGCCACGCGCTATCCCGACCGGTTTGTCGGCATCAAGGATGCGAGCGGCGACTTGTCGCGCGTGACCGACCACCGCATGGGCATCGGCAAGCACTTCTGCCAATTGTCGGGCGATGATGAACTGGCACTGCCCGCCAATGCGGCGGGCGCGGTCGGCTGCATTTCGGTGACTGCCAATGTCGCGCCGCGGTTGTGCGCCGATTTTCAGGAAGCGTGTGCGGCCAATGATTTCGTTCGCGCGCGCGAACTGAACGACCGGCTCTATCCGCTGCACTACGCGATGTTCGAAGATGCCTCGCCCGCGCCGCTGAAATACGCGCTGACCCGCGTGCACGACTGGATCACCGACGAATTGCGCCTGCCGCTGGTATCGTGCAGCGAACCGGCGCGCCACGCGGTCGATGCCGCGCTGCTCCACGCCGGCCTGGTGTAACCGCTTTATCCTCCCCGAAACGGGGAGGGGGACCAGCGAAGCGGGTGTAGGGGCCTCTCAGAATTGGGGGCGGTGCGATGACGCGCTGCGCTGCTAGCGACGTTTCGCGCATTTTCGAGGTT
>CAITOD010000110.1 GCA_903893935.1 uncultured Sphingomonadales bacterium | reverse complement strand
TGCATTCGCTGCTACCGTTTGCGCATGTCGATCATGTTCACCCCGATGCCATCATTGCGCTGGCGGCGAGCAGCGGCGGCGAAGCCGCGACGCGCGCGATCTGGGGCGGCCGGATCGGCTGGCTGCCGTGGAAGCGCCCGGGCTATACGCTGGGTGTGATGCTGCGCGATTATGTCGCGGCAAACCCCGGTGTCTCCGGTGTGATGCTGGCCGGGCATGGAATCATCTGCTGGGCCGACAGTGCGCAAGCCTGTTACGAACACACCATTGCGCTGATTGCCGATGCGGCGCGCTATCTCAACGACAAGATGGCGGACAAGCCGGCGTTTGGCGGGCAGGCCGTCGCGCCAAACCCCGAGCGCGCGGCGATTGTCGCCGATCTGATGCCGCGCTTGCGTGGCCTGATGACCGGCGCGCGGCGCAAGCTGGGGCATTGGTCGGACGATGCCGAGGCGCTGGAATTCACCGGCAGCCGTGATTTTGAACGGCTGGCCGGGCTTGGCACATCGTGCCCCGACCACTTCCTGCGCACCAAGATCGCACCGCTCACGCTCGACCCGGCGCGGCTGGAGGATCAGGCCTATCTTGCCGACCGCATCAGCGCCTATCGCGCGATGTATGCCGACTATTACGAGCGCTGCAAACGCCCCAACAGCCCGGCCATGCGCGACGCCAATCCGGTGGTGGTGCTGGTGCCAGGGCTGGGCCGGATCACGTTTGCCACCGACAAGACCACCGCGCGGCTGGCGGGCGAATTCTACGGCAATGCGATCAACGTGATGCGCGGTGCCGAGGCGCTGAAGGAAGACTCTGGCGGCGGTTACATCGCGCTCGACGAACAGGAAGCGTTCGACATCGAATACTGGCTGCTCGAAGAGGCCAAGCTGCAGCGCATGCCCGCACCCAAGGCGCAAGTCGGCCGGATCGTGCTGGTGACCGGGGGCGCCGGCGGGATCGGCGCGGCCACCGCGGCGCGGTTTCTCAAAGACGGCGCCTGTGTGGTGCTGGCGGATCGCGATGCCGATGTGCTCGAAACGGTCCGCGCCGGGTTCGCCAGACAGTTCGGCAAAGATGTGGTGCGCGCGGCCGTGTGCGATGTGACCGATGAAAACCAGGTCAAGGCCGCCTTCGATGTGGCGGCGCGCGAATTCGGTGGCCTCGACGTGCTGGTCGCCAATGCCGGGATCGCGTCTTCGGCGGGGATTGAAGACACCACGGTGGCGCTGTGGCGCAAGAATTACGACGTGCTGGCCGAAGGCTATTTCCTGACCGCGCGGGCGGCCTGGCCGCTGCTCAAAGCGATGAAACAGCAAGGCGGCAGCAGCATCGTGTTCATCGGTTCGAAAAACGGGGTCACGGCCGCTGCCGGCGCTTCGGCATATGCCAGCGCCAAGGCGGCGGCCAACCATCTTGCGCGCTGCCTCGCGCTCGAAGGCGCGCCGCACGGCATTCGCGTCAACGTGGTGAACCCCGATGCGGTGATCCGCGGCAGCCGCATCTGGGATGGCGACTGGCGCAAGGAGCGCGCGGGCACCCACGGCATTGACCCCGGCGCCGAGCTGGAAGAACACTATCGCAACCGGTCGCTGCTGAAGCGCGACGTTTTGCCCGACGACATTGCCGAAGCCGTCTATTTCCTCGGGTCGGACGCATCGGCAAAATCGACCGGCAACATGATCAATGTCGATGCGGGGAACGTGCAGGCGTTCACGCGCTGACGCAGAACCGGGAGAGACAACGATGAACATGACTTTGTCGGTCGTGCTGGCGCTTGCCACGACTGTGTCGTCGGCAATGGCGCAGCCGGTTGACCAGTCGCTGCTGGCCGCGCCGGCGGAAGCGCCCGCCGGCGCGGTCGTCATCCCGCTATACGGCAGTGCCAACCCGGGCAGCCCCGATGACGAGATCGTGACCTCGTGGATGGGCCGCGAAACAGTGCGTCGCAACATCACCTATCCCACGCTGACCGCCGTGTTGCCCGACCCGGCCAAGGCCAACGGGACCGCGGTGATCGTCGCCCCCGGCGGCGGATTTCAGATGCTGTCGATGCAGAATGAAGGCTGGCGGGTGGCCCGCAAGCTGGCCGACAGTGGCGTGGCCGCGTTCGTGCTGAAATACCGGTTGTTGCCGACGCCCCGTTCCGATGCCGAATTTTCAGACCATATGCGCAAACTGATGGCCGCCGCCGCGTCGCAGCAAGGCAAAGCGCCCGATATCAGCGACCTGCCGGCAACACAGGACGCACTGACCGCAGTCAAGCTGGTGCGCAGCCGGGCGAACGCGTTTCACGTCGATCCGACACGCGTCGGCATGATCGGTTTTTCGGCAGGTGCCATGACCGCGATGCGCGCCTTGCAAGAGGGCAAGACGCCTGCGGCCGGGGCGCCCGATTTCATCGGCTATATTTATGGTCCGATGGCCGCAGTGCCCGTTCCTGCCGATGCGCCGCCGCTGTTTGCCGCATTGGCGATGGACGATCCGCTGTTTGGCACGGGTGACTGGTCAGTGGCATCGGCGTGGCACGCGGCCGGGCGGCCGGTCGAACTCCATGTCTACCAGACCGGCAGCCACGGTTTCGGCATGGGGCGGCCCGGGACCACCACCACGCTGATGATGGACGAATTCCTGGCCTGGATGGACGGGCTCGGGCTGCTCACACCGAAAGCCAAATCATGACTTTACCTGTCTCGGCGGACCTGATTGCCGATCACAACGCGCACGGTGCCGAAGCGCTTGATGACGAGTACGCCTCGCTCGGGCGCAAACTGGCGCGCAGCGGGATCGATATCGAAGCGATCAAGGCGCGCGTGGCAGGTTTCAGCGTCGCGGTGCCGAGCTGGGGCGCGGGGCGGGGCGGCACGCGCTTTGCCAAATTCCCGATCCCTGGCGAGCCCACCAATATCCATGAAAAGCTCGAAGATTGCGCGGTCATCAACCAGCTCGGGCGCAAGACCCCGCGCGTCTCGCCGCATTTTCCGTGGGACAAAGTCAGCGATTATGTGGCTTTGCGCGAAGAGGCCGCCGCACTCGGGCTCGGGTGGGACGCGGTCAATTCAAACACCTTTCAGGATCAGCCGGGGCAAGCACACAGCTATGCCAGCGGATCGCTGTCGGCGCAGGATGCCGCGACGCGCCAGCAGGCGGTCGATCACAATATCGAATGCATCGAGATCGGCGTGCAGCTTGGCTCGACCGACCTGACAGTATGGGTGGGCGATGGCACCAACTTCCCGGGACAGCAGGATTTCGTGCGCAGTCTCGACCGCTATCTTGATGCCGCATCGCAGATCCATGCGGCGTTGCCCGATGACTGGCGCATGCTGCTCGAACACAAGATGTTCGAGCCGGCATTCTATTCGAGCGTCATTTCCGACTGGGGTTCGTCAATCCTCGCCGCGCAGGAACTGGGCCCCAAAGCCAAGTGCCTGGTCGATCTCGGCCACCACGCGCCCAATGTGAACATCGAACAGATCGTCGCGCGGCTACACCGCTTCGGCAAATTGGGCGGGTTCCACTTCAACGACAGCAAATACGGCGACGACGATCTCGATTCGGGCAGCATCAATCCGCACCAGCTGTTCCTGGTGTTCAACGAACTGATCGAGGCCGAGGCCAATCCGCTCGAAGGCTTCAACCCCAGCTACATGATCGACCAGTCGCACAATGTGACCGATCCGATCGAATCGATGCTGTCGAGCGCCGAAGCGATCACGCAATGCTTTGCCAAAGCCAGTCTGGTCGATCGTGCCGCCTTGCATGCCGCGCAGGAAGCCAACGACACGATGATGGCGTTTCAGGCCTTGCGCCGCGCCTATACCATCGATGTCGCGCCGATTGTGGCCAAGGCGCGCGTCGAAATGGGCGGGGCGATCGATCCGATCGCGGTCTATCGCGCCAGCCAGTACCGCGCGCGCAAGGCGCAGGAACGCAAACCCGTCGGCCTTGGCGCAGGGATTGTCTGAAAAAATGTAACTCTGGAAAATATAATCGGGAGAATGCCATGATCCGTGCCCGCCTGAAGCTCGCGCTGCTTGCCGCATGCGCGCTTCTGCCGAATGCAGCGGCGCGCGCCGACGATCTGGCCGATCAGTTCCGCGATCCGCCAAACAGCGCGCGCCCGCGCGTGTGGTGGCACTGGATGAACGGCAATGTGACCAGGGACGGGATCGCCAAAGACCTCGCGTGGATGAAAGCGGTCGGTATCGGCGGCGTGCATGTGTTCGACGTCAATCTGATGACCCCGCAGATCGTCGACAAGCGACTGGTCTATATGACACCCGAATGGAAGGACGCGTTCCATTTCGCAGTGACCGAGGCCGATCGGCTAGGCATGGAAGTGGCAGTGGCCTCTTCGCCCGGCTGGAGCGAAACCGGTGGCCCATGGGTCCCGCCCGAAGATGGTCTGAAGAAAGTGGTGTGGAGCGAAGTCCGGCTTGCCCCCGGCCAGCGCGCCGCAGCACCTTTGCCAATGCCGCCCGGTCTGACCGGCCCGTTCCAGTCGCTGTCGATCCAGCCGGGGATCGACGAGATGGTGTCGGGCGGCAAGCCGCATGTTCCGCCCCAAAGCTATGGCGATATCGCGGTGCTTGCCGTGCCCGCGCACGACGGCGCTTTGCCCGTGCCGACCGCGAAGACCGGCGCCGGGCTCGCGCTCGACGCGCAGGTTCTGGCCGGGGGCAAGCTTGATCAGGCGCTGGCCCTGGCCAAGCCTGCCGACGGAACGCCCGCCAGCGTGGTCCTGTCGTGGCCCGCCGCGCAGACCGTGCGCTCGGCCCAGGTGTTCGTAGGCCATGCCAGCGTGATGTTTTTCGGCGCCGTGGTCGCACCGGTGATCGAAGCGAGCGACGATGGCCAGACCTGGCGCCATGTCGCCGATGTCCCCGCCGCCGATGTCCCCACCACGGTCAGCTTTGCCCCGGTCACCGCGCGCCAGTTCCGGCTGGTGCTCCACCCCAAGGCCGGCTCGGGCGCCAATATGGGCGCCCCGGCGCCGGGTATCATTGCCCCCGACTTGTTCGGTGCGGCGCTGGGCGGCCAAAACGCCGCCTGGGATTTGCGCCAGTTCCGGCTCGATGCCG
>CAITOD010000109.1 GCA_903893935.1 uncultured Sphingomonadales bacterium | reverse complement strand
GGCAGCGGCGGCAGTGGCGGAACAGCACAAGTTACCGGTTCGGTCACCGGCGCCTGTGCCGCCAGCCTGATCGCGACTGCGGCGGGCGGCAACGCCGGTGCGGGCAGCAGCGCGGGCTCTGCCGGCGCTGCAACCGCGTCGGGCATTGCCACCGGAACCACGGCCGTCACCGCAACCGTCAGCGCAGCCGGCGGCTTTGGCGCAGGCAGCTCCGCCAAAGCCACCGCTGCAGCCACCGGCGCCAGCGGCCTCGCAAGCGCCGCGAGTTCGGCCCAGGTCGCAAGCAGCGGCACGACGGGTGTGCTGGTCGACAGCGTATCGTCTTCAACCAGCACGGCACTGGCAGGCACCACCCTGCAACCGGACAACGCAAGGGACATGGCCATAAGCAGCATCGGTGCTGCAACGCCGGCAACTGACATCGGCGACCAGGGCGTCGCCTTTGTGACTGGTGCGCCGGTCGCTGCCAGCGTCGCCGCTGTGCTTGCTGCGAATACCTCGATTGCCAATGCCTTTGCGGCAAACCCCTCGTATTTTGCGATTGGCGAACTGGGCGGGTGTTACACCAAAGCCGGAACCGGCAGCGAGACGACCACCAGCACAGACCAGATAAGTGTCGATCTGAGCCAGCTTGCCAATCAGCAGGACCTCCTGATCGGGCTCTATGGCGCGCGGCTGGCGGGCACCGGTGTAACCGGCGTTACGCTGACCGTCTCTGCCAACGGCAGCACGCTCATCAACGACAATTTTTCGAGCGGTGCAGCGGCGCTGCAATTCTTCAATGACAATGCCATCGATCTCGGTTCGCTCGCGACCCCGCTCTATGCCAGCGGTATCGCAAACCTGAGCGTTAGCCTCAGCGTCACCAGTACATCGGCTGGCTCGGCGTTTTATGGCAATTTCCTGATCGGCGACCCGCCATCGGGCGCGGCCGCGACGACCGCGACGACGGATGGATCGGCATTTGCGGATTGGGCGCATTTGCTTGGTGCCACGCGGCAGGCGAGCGACTTTGCGCCGGCGCTCGATGCGGGCATTGCCAGTGCAAGCGGTGCGCTGTCGCTTGACGCCGCTGCCCAAAGCCACGCGGCGCTTGGCTGATCGACGACCCGGAACTAGCATGGCCTGGCAGCGTGGCTTTCGCACGCTGCCAGGGAGCCGCAGCATGTCGACCACCCGTTCACCTGTCGAGAACGAGCGCGACCACCGCGAAACGATCGAACACATGCGCGATGGCCCGGGCACGGTTACACTGCGCCATTTCCGCTTTCACGCCGAAGCCGCAATGCCGCGCTTCCTGATCCTCGAAATCCCGCCAGATGCCGCCGAAGGCGTGCACACGCATTATGCCGACGATCGCAACGGCACCGGCGCCTATGACGAATATTATTACATCATCGCCGGCCGCGGCGTGATGACGCTCGGATCAGCGAGCTTTGCCGTGGGCGCCGGCGACTATATCCACGCCCCGCTCGATCTGCCCCGCGGCATCGCCAACGCCGATCCGTCCGAGCCGCTGAAAATCCACCTGACCGTGGCCCTGAACGAGCCGACCCGCGCGCCAACTGCGGCAGACTGAAAGTTCGCCGCACCAATCAAAACCTGGTATCCGCCCTGTGACAGGGGGATTGGATGCGCGCCTATTACTCGGCCGACCGAGAGCAGTTCTACGCGGCTAGTCCCTCGCATATTCTGGGTGAATTGACCCGATGGCATCATTTTGATGTCGAGGCCGGGCAAAAACAGGCGTGGCTCAAGCAAGTCGATCTGATGCGGTCGGCGCTCATGAATACGGCTGCTTTTACGTTATACTTCGAGTTCGCAATACCGCGCATGGGCAAACGCGCCGATGCTGTCGTGGTCATTGGCCAGGCGATTTTCGTCCTTGAGTTCAAAGAGGGCGAATCGCGGTATGATGCTGCAGCGATTGAACAAGTGGAAGATTATGCGCTCGACCTGAAGAACTTCCACGAGGGCAGCCACGATCTGGCGATCTTCCCGATCCTGGTACCGACCGAGGCCCAGCGGTCGCGCGACATTCAACTCGAATTGGCCTTCGACCATGTCGCCAAGCCGTTCCTGCTCTGCCCGCGCGATCTCGGGCCCGTCATGCAAATGCTCGCGGCAGCCCACGGCGCGGAAACGTTTGATACGGCGGGTTGGGAAACCAGAGGCTATCGCCCGACGCCAACCATCATCCAGGCCGCGACGGCGCTCTATGCCCGGCACAATGTCGAAGACATTACCCGCAACGATGCGGGCGCCATCAATTTGACGCGCACCCAAGCCGCCGTCAACGCGGCGATCGAGGCCTGTCGCAGCGGTAGTGAAAAGGCAATTTGCTTTGTCACCGGCGTGCCCGGAGCAGGCAAAACGCTCGCGGGACTGAACATCGCCACCCAGCGCAGCGCGTGTGGCAATGACGAGCATGCGACGTTCCTTTCGGGCAATGGTCCGCTCGTCGATGTCTTGCGCGAAGCTTTGGTGCGGGATCATCGTGCACGCACCGGGGGGCAACGGGCCGCAGCAGAACGTCACGTCCGGGCTTTCATTCAAAACATCCATCATTTCCGCGACGAATATGTCCATTCCAG
>CAITOD010000108.1 GCA_903893935.1 uncultured Sphingomonadales bacterium | reverse complement strand
CGCGTGCTCGCTTTCGACAAGCGCCGCCACGATCCGCACGCGCCGCACCGCTACGGCGCGACCGCGACGTACGACGTGCCGCTGTTGCGCAAGACTGTGGCGCTTGCTGCCGAGCCCGCGAATGCCTGACGCAGCGCCGCCGTTTCGCAAAGTGCTGATCGCCAACCGGGGCGCCATCGCCTGTCGGATCATCCGCACGTTGCGCGCCATGGGCATTGCCTCGGTCGCGGTGTTCAGCGAGGCCGACGCCGGGTCGCGGCATGTCGCCGAAGCCGATGAAGCGATGCCGATCGGCGCCGCACCGCCGGCCGAAAGCTATCTTAATATCGCTGCGATCCTCGCGGCCGCGCGCGCGACGGGCGCCGAAGCGATCCACCCGGGGTATGGCTTTCTCTCCGAAAACACCGCCTTTGCCGCCGCCTGCGCCGAAGCCGGGATTGTTTTTATCGGGCCCAGTGCAGACAATATCCGCGCTTTCGGGCTCAAACACGTCGCGCGCGATCTGGCGCAAGCCCATGGCGTGCCGCTGGCGCCGGGGTCGGGTTTGCTGACCGATGCAGCGGCGGCGGCCACCGCAGCGGCGCGGATCGGTTATCCGGTGATCCTCAAGGCGACGGCCGGCGGCGGCGGGATCGGCATGAAAGTCTGCGCGCACGAAAGCGACTTGGCCGAGGCATTTGCCATGGTCGCACGGCTGGGTGCGGGCAATTTCGGCGACGGCGGCGTGTTTCTCGAACGCTATGTGGCGCGCGCGCGGCATATCGAAGTGCAGGTGTTCGGCGATGGCGAAGGCCGCGTGGTGGCGCTTGGCGAACGCGATTGCTCGCTGCAGCGGCGCAACCAGAAAGTGGTCGAGGAAACGCCGGCGCCGCTGTTGCCGCCGGCCACCCGCACCGCGCTGATCGACGCGGCCGTGCGACTGACAGCAGGCGCGCGCTATCGTTCTGCCGGCACCGTCGAATTCCTCTACGATGCCGAACGCGACGATTTCTTCTTTCTGGAAGTGAACACCCGGCTGCAAGTCGAACACGGCGTGACCGAACAGGTCATGCGCGTCGATCTGGTCGAATGGATGGTGCGCGGGGCCGCGGGCGATTTCCGCTTTCTCGATGATTTTTCGGCTCGCCCGCAAGGCCATTCGATCCAGGTCCGGCTCTATGCCGAAGACCCGTCGCGCGATTTTCAGCCGAGTTCGGGCCGGCTGATCGAAGTGGCGTTTCCGCAGGCCGACCGCGCGGTGGTGCGGGTCGATGGCTGGGTCGAAAGCGGCAGCGAAGTGCCCGCGTGGTATGATCCGATGCTTGCCAAGCTGATTGTCACCGCACCGACGCGCGAAGCCGCGATCGCAGCCATGCAATCGGCGCTCGATGCGACGCGGCTGGCGGGCATCGAGACCAATGTGCGCTGGTTGGGCGCGGTGTTGCGCAGCGCAGCCTTTGTCAGCGGGGCGGTGTCGACGCGTGCGCTGGGCGAATTCGTGTGGCACCCGCAGGCGATCCGCGTGCTGAGCGCGGGCGCATCGACCACGGTGCAGGATTATCCGGGGCGCATCGGGCTGTGGCATGTGGGCGTGCCGCCATCGGGGCCGATGGATGCGCTGTCGTTCCGGCTCGGCAACCGCCTGCTTGGCAACCGGCCCGATGCGGCGGGGCTCGAAATCACCGCGGCGGGGCCCACGTTGCAGTTTCTGGGCGCTGCGCGGATTTGCCTGGCCGGGGCCGATAGCGGGGCCACGCTCGATGGCACGCCGGTGCCGTGCTGGACGCCGCTGGCGGTTGCGCCGGGGCAAGTGCTGCGGATCGGGCGGGTTCAGGGCGGCGGCTTGCGCGCTGCGCTGCTGTTTGCCGGCGGGCTCGATGCCCCGGTCTATCTGGGCAGCCGCAGCGCGTTTACGCTGGGCGAATTCGGCGGCCACGCCGGCCGCGCGCTGGCGAGCGGCGACACGCTGCATCTGGCGGGCACCGCAACCGGGCCTGAAGGTGCTTTGCCGGCCGAACTGGTGCCCGCCATTGGCCAGGAATGGACCGTGCGGGTGCTCTATGGACCGCACGGCGCGCCCGATTTCTTCACCCCCGGCGATATTGCCATGATCTGCGAAACGCCCTGGCGGGTGCATTACAATTCCAACCGCACCGGGGTGCGGCTGATCGGGCCCAAACCGCAATGGGCGCGGCGCGATGGGGGAGAAGCGGGCCTGCATCCGTCGAACATCCACGACAATGCCTATGCCATCGGCGCGGTCGATTTCACCGGCGACATGCCGATCATCCTTGGCCCCGACGGGCCATCGCTGGGTGGTTTCGTCTGTCCTTTCGTGGTGATCCAGGCCGATTTGTGGAAAGTCGGGCAAGTCTCGCCGGGCGATACGGTGCGCTTCGCCCCGGTGTCGCTGGCCGAAGCGCGCGCGGCCGAAGCGGCGCAGGATGCGCTGGTCGAAACGCTGGCCGCGCCACCCGTTTTCACCGGCGATACGACCCCGCCGGCGTCGCCCGTGCTCCATGCCATTGCCGCCGGCGGCGCACGCCCCGCCGCGACCTATCGGCGCCAGGGCGACCGGCATCTGCTGGTCGAATACGGCCCGATCGTGCTCGATCTGGAACTGCGCCTGCGCGTCCATGCGCTGATGCTGGAACTGGAAGCCATGCGCTTGCCCGGGGTGATCGATGTGACGCCGGGGGTGCGTTCGCTGCAGATACATTACGATGCGAGGGCGCTGGCCGAAGCGCAGCTGATCGATGCGCTGATCGCGGCCGAGGAACGGCTCGGCGGGCTCGACGACTTTGCCATTCCCTCGCGCGTGGTGCATCTGCCGCTGTCGTGGGCAGACCCGGCGATCTACCAGACGATCGACAAATACATGGCCGCAGTACGCGACGATGCGCCGTGGTGCCCCGACAACATCGAATTCATCCGTCGCGTCAACGGGCTCGCTTCGGTCGAAGATGTGCAGCGGATCGTGTTCGACGCCGATTACCTCGTGCTCGGGCTGGGCGATGTCTATCTGGGCGCGCCGGTCGCGACCCCGGTCGATCCGCGCCATCGCCTCGTCACCACCAAATACAATCCGGCACGCACCTGGACCCCGCCCAATGTGGTGGGCATCGGCGGCGCTTACATGTGCATTTATGGCATGGAAGGCCCGGGCGGGTACCAGCTGTTTGGGCGGACGATCCAGGTGTGGAACACGTTCCGCCAGACCGCAGCGTTTGGCGAAGGCAAGCCGTGGCTGCTGCGCTTTTTCGACCGGATCAAATTCTTTCCGGTCAGTCATGACGAATTGACGCAATGGCGGCGCGATTTCCCGCTTGGGCGGCGCGCGATCCGGATCGAAGAGGGCGAATTCCGCCTGTCGCAATACCGCGCCTTCCGCCGCGACCATGCGCCGGCGATTGCGGCGTTTGAACAGACGCGCCAGGCCGCGTTCGATGCCGAGCGCGCGCGGTGGGAGCGCGACGGCGAATTCGATCGTGTCGCAGCGCTTGTCGAAGCCGGCGGCGGCACCGGCGACGACGGTACTGCGATCGAAGTGCCGCCGGGGTCGGAACTGGTCGAAGCGCCGTTTGGCGGCAGCGTGTGGAAACTGCTGGCTTGCGAAGGCCGCGCCGTGGCGCTGGGCGAGCCGATTGCGGTGATCGAGGCGATGAAAATGGAATGTCCGGTGCCGAGCCCCGCATCGGGCGTGGTGCGGCGCATTTATGTAAGCGAGGGACAAGTCGTGCAGCCCGGCGCGGCCATGCTGGCGATCGAACCGGCATGACTTCGGCCGCAGCCATCGCGCGCGATGTGTCCAGCGGCAGGATCAGCGCCGAAGCGATTGCCCGCGGCGCGCTGGCGCGGATCGCCGCTTATGCCGAAATCCAGCCGGCGGTGTGGATCGACCGCCTGCCCGAAGTCGACGTGATTGCGCGGGCGCGCGCCGTCGACGAGCGCATTGCCGCTGGCGAAGCGCTGCCGCTCGCAGGCGTTCCGTTTGCGATCAAGGACAATATTGATCTCGCCGACCGGCCCACCACCGCCGGGTGCCCCGATTTTGCCTATGTTCCGGAACACTCGGCCACAGTCGTCGTCCGGCTGATCGCGGCGGGCGCGGTGCCCGTCGGCAAGACCAATCTCGACCAGTTCGCCACCGGGCTCAACGGCACGCGCAGCCCTTATGGCGCGCCGGCCTGTGCTTTCAACCGCGCCTATATCAGCGGCGGATCGAGCTCGGGCTCGGCGATTGCCGTCGCGGCGGGGCTGGTTCCGTTTGCGCTGGGCACCGATACCGCCGGATCGGGCCGCGTGCCCGCTGCCATCAACGGACTGATCGGGTTCAAGCCCACCAAAGGGCGCTGGAGCACCACCGGGCTGGTCCCGGCGTGCCGGTCGCTCGATTGCATCACCGTGTTCGCGCACCACGCCGCCGATATCGCGCTGGTCGATGCGGCGGTGGCAGGCCCCGATGCAACCGATCCATGGTCGCGCGCGGGCGACGATCGCGCAGCGCAATTGCAACGGGTCGGCGTGCCTCTGCCTGCGCAACGCCAGTTTCTGGGCGATCTGGCGTCGGAACGGCTCTATGTACTGGCACTCGAACGACTGGCGGCGTCGGGTGCAGAGCTGGTCGACGTGGACCTGGCACCGCTCAGCGAAGCGGCGCGGCTGTTGTACGATGGACCATGGGTGGCCGAACGCACCGCCGCGCTGGCCGGATTCCTGCACAGCCATCCTGGCAGCATCGATCCCATCGTGCGCACGATTGTCGAAGGTGGGCTGGGCCGCAGCGCGGTGGAGGCGTTCAAGGGCATTTATCGCCTCGCCGAACTGAAGCAGCAGGCCGATGCGCTGTGGGACCAGATCGACGCGTTGTGCCTGCCGACCACGCCGACGGTCTACCGGCTGGCCGAAATGCGCAGCAGCCCGATCGCGCTCAACAGCAATCTGGGGCTCTATACCAATTTCGTGAACCTGCTCGACATGGCGGCGATTGCGGTGCCGGCGGGCTGGCGACGCAACCGCACCGGGTTCGGCGTTACGCTGATCGGGCCGGCGTGGACCGACCGCGCGCTGATTGCCCAGGCCGCGCAATGGTGTGCGAACCACGCCGATCCCGTTCCCCCGCTCGATCTGGAGGCCCCTATGGAAACCGTGTTGCTCGCCGTTGTCGGAGCCCATCTCGAAGGCATGCCGCTGCACTGGCAACTGACCTCGCGCAACGCGCGCCATGTCGCCACGACCACCACCGCACCTGCGTATCGCCTCTATGCCATGGCCGACAGCGTACCGCCCAAACCGGCGCTGGTGCACGATGCGACCGGGGGCGCGATTGCCGTCGAAGTCTACGAACTCGATGTGGGCGCGTTCGGCAGCTTTGTCGCCGAAGTGCCGCCGCCGCTGGCAATCGGCACCGTCACGCTCGCCGATGGCACCATGGTCAAAGGCTTCGTGGCCGAACCGCGCGCAATCATCGGCGCGACCGACATTACCGCGCTGGGCGGCTGGCGCGCGTTCATTGCCGCGCGGGCATAGTTCACATCTATGCCCATCATCGAAATTTGGCGTCTACCGTGATGGCTCGCTGATCGGCAATCCTTGCAGCGGATAACGGGCCAGCGCAGGGAATCATCGCAAAATGACGTCACGCCGTATCGGGTTGTTCACCGCGACATCGGGTCTTGCGCTACTGCTTTGCCCGGCGCTTGCCATGGCGGACACAGCACCTCCCGCCGCCGAAGCGCCCGCGCCTGTCGCCGGCGGAGGCGAAATCATCGTCACCGCGCAAAAGCGCAGCGAAGATATCCGCACCGTGCCGATCAGCGTGTCGGTGCTGTCGGGCGAGGCGTTGAAGGAGCAGAAAGTCGCCGATTACGACGACCTCAGCCGCGCGGTGCCCGGGGTCGCGTTCAACGCGGTCGCGGGCGAGGAAGGCCGTACCAATATCGTCATCCGCGGGGTCAGCTCGGTGTCGGGCGCTTCGACTGTCGGGCTCTATCTCGACGATGTGTCGATCACCGTGCCCAATTTCTACCGCGACGGCGCAATCGAAGTGCGCCTGCCCGATATCGAACGCGTCGAAGTGCTGCGCGGGCCGCAAGGCACGCTCTATGGCGACAGCTCCGAAGGCGGCACGATCCGCTATATCACCGCGCCCGCCAATCCCAATGCGTTTGGCCTGACGCTGACCAGCGATGCTTCGGGCACGCGGCATGGCGGTGCCAATTTTGCCGATACCGCAACGATCAATCTGCCGCTGGTGCAGGACAAGCTGTCGCTGCACGCCGCCGTGGCGTGGCAGGACGATAGCGGCTGGGTCGATCATTACACGCTCGCCGGCGTGCTCGACAAAAAGGGCGTCAACAGCGCCAACAGCGTGACCGCGCATGTCACCGCGACCTGGACCCCCGATGCGACGCTGACCGTGACCCCGGGGTTCTTTTACCAGCGTGCAAACAATGCCGACAACGCCGCGTTCTACCCGTTGATGGGACTGTAGCAGCAGGACAAGGAAGTGACCGAACCCAGCCACGACACGGTCGCGCTGGGCAGTCTGACGGTCAAAAAGGCGTTCGGTTTCGCCGATCTGACCTCGGTGACCGGGCTGCTTGACCGGATTTCGTCGCGGCAGGAAGACGGGACTTATTTCAACAGCGGCGCGCTCGATCTGTTCAGCCTCGATGTGGTCTATCCGCAGTACCAGGCGCAAAACGACAACATCATCGGCAATTTGCCCTCGGCAGTCGAAATCCGCACGCATTACCGCCAATTTACGCAGGAATTGCGGCTGTCTTCAAACGACAGCAGCTCGGCAGCGTCGTGGCTGAAGTGGCAGGTCGGCGCCTATTATTCGACACAGTCGGTGCACAACACCGATTTCCAGACGATCAGCGGCGTCAACGCGGTGTTCCAGTCGATCTATGGCTTTCCGATCGATCAATCGCTGGTGCAGAACCTCGACGGCAATCCGAATTACGGCACGCCCGGCGGCGGGCCGGCGATCCCGCTGTTTCCCAACGATATCGATGAAAGCGACAACCGGACGTATCACCAGCAGCAATATGCGGTGTTCGGTCAGGCGAGCGTGGCTTTTGCCAAAGGGTGGAAGCTCGATCTCGGCGGGCGGTTCTCGACCGCGCACGAAGACTATATCTCGGTCGAAACCGGGTTTTTCCAGATCGGCAACCTGGGCTATCAGACCGCCGGGCAGCCGCCGGCCCCGCCTTATCTGCAAAGCGGGACGGGCCGGGCGTTTCTGCCCAAGGCAACGCTCTACCACGACCTGTCGCCGACCAGTTCGGTCTATGCTTCGGCCGCCAAAGGCTTTCGCACCGGTGGCCCGACCGGACCGATCACGTTTGGCCCCACGTCGATCTGCAACAACGATTTTCAGGCGATCAACCAGACCACCCAGCCGACCGTGTTCAAATCGGACAGCCTGTGGACTTACGAAGTCGGCTCCAAAAATGAATTTGCCGGTCGCCGTATCCGCCTGAACGCGTCGGGCTATCTGACCAACTG
>CAITOD010000107.1 GCA_903893935.1 uncultured Sphingomonadales bacterium | reverse complement strand
GCAGCCGGGCTTCGGTGGTTTCGGTGGTCTGCGCGCACGCGGAAACCGGCGCCAGCAGCGGCACGGCGAGTGCGGCAAGCAACGCGGGCAGCAGCCATGCAGCGGCACGACGCGCACGGGTCGGGGGCAAAGGGCTCGTCATGGATACTCCCGAACGATCGGCAGAAGGGGCCGGCGGATGATTACCGTGCCGCAGTCTCGCCGCGAAGTCGAGCACGCGCTATTGCGCACCGCCGGCGCCGGGAACCGGAGCCGGAGCGGCAACCGTTGCCGGCGCTTCGCCCGCAGCAGCGCCGGCGCCGCTTGCATCTGGCTTGTCGGGGCTGTCGGCGCGGCGCGGCCGATGCCGGGGCGCATGCGGCACATCGGCACCGATCCCGGGCGGCGTTTCTGCCATCGGCGCGGACTGCCCGCGCGCAAGCAAGGCCTGCGCCGTCACGGGTATATCGCGCATCACGCCGCGATGGTCAGACAGCGGGGGCACCGGCTGACCGCCGATCGTGATCGTCAGCGCGTCGGGTCGTCCGGTCCACAGTCGCGGTTCGACCGCGTCGGCGGGAACAGTATAGCTTTCGCCCAGCGCAAGCTGCTTTTGCAGCAGTTGCTGCCCGCGCCCGTCGTAGAATTTGACCCAGATCCCTTGTTCGCGCGCGGTGAATACGACCGGCCCGGTCGACGCAGGTGCAGCCGCCGGAGTTTGCGCCGCAGCGGGCGCGGGGGCGGCGGTTGGCGCAGGATCGGGCTGGACCAGCGAGGGCAGATCGCTGCCCGGGGCGTAATAGCTGCGCCAGAACACACCGCCTGCAGCCAGCACCAGGACCGACAGGCCAACCGCCAGCCAGGTCAGCAGCCGCGAGGGCGTCTTGGCGGGATCATCGACATCGAACTGGTGGACCACACGCGGAGCGGGCTTGGGCACCCCGGCATCGAGCTCGCTGCGCGCAAGCGAGGACAGATCTGTCTCGTCGAGCCCGACCACGCGCGC
This sequence comes from uncultured Sphingomonadales bacterium, assembly GCA_903893935.1. Taxonomy (GTDB): domain Bacteria; phylum Pseudomonadota; class Alphaproteobacteria; order Sphingomonadales; family Sphingomonadaceae; genus Novosphingobium. Next base: position 1,452 of record CAITOD010000107.1, on the reverse strand, counting down.
ATAGTTGCGGACAAACCCCAGCACATAAGGTCGCCCGGGCAGTGCTGCGAAATCACCGCGATCGAGCGCTTCGACATGACGCAAGGTAATCCGCGTGCGCGCTGCGATATCGGCAAGCGTCAGCCCTTTCGCCTCGCGCGCGGCGCGCAGGCGTGCGCTCGCGGTCGCCGGAGCGATCGACCGCACGATCGCGGCGGGTGGATTGTCCCGGTCGTCGTGATCGCCGCCTTGGGGCACGGCGTCGCGCGCATGTTCCATTATGTTTATGCAACCCTTGGTGCTGTGGCCGTGGTGTGGTCCAGACTTCACCTTGGTGCATCCGGAACCCTCCGCCTCACCCCTTCATGCCGGCGACCGCGAGCGCGGTGGCCGGATGCAGAAGTGACGCGTTCTGGCGCGCAGGCTTGGTGCCAATTTTGCGAAAGTCAATGCGATTCGTCGGCATCCCGCTGCGGTTCGCGACGGGCGGATGATCAGCGCAAGCTCAATCGCAATCGATGCCGTGGCGCGCTGCCCAGTCGGTCAGCACCGCGCGCATGTTTTCAGGCGGATGAACCAGCCAGTCCGCCATCGCCGCGCGGATTTCGCCAAGATCGACCGAGCTCACCAGCTCCTTGATCGGACCGACCGCCGCCGGGGTGATCGAAAGCCGGTTCACGCCGAGGCCGAGCAGCGCCAGCGCTTCGAGCCTTCGCCCGCCCATCTCGCCGCACACCGTGACATCGGTGCCGAATGGCGCGACGGTTTGCACGACACGGTTCAAAAACCTCAGGATCGCCGGCGATACCCAGTCATAGCGTTCGGCCAGCTTGGGATGGCCGCGATCGGCCGCGAACAGGAACTGGGTCAGATCGTTGGTGCCGATCGACAGGAACGACAGCCGCGGGGCCAGCACGTCGAGCCATTCGGCAATCGCCGGCACTTCGACCATCGCGCCATAGCGGATCGCTTCGGGCAGCACTTTCTTCTGCCGTTTGAGCCAGGCGAGCTGGCCTTCGAACACCGCTTTGGCGGCATCGAATTCCCACGGCTCGGTGACCATCGGAAACATGACATTGAGCGTGCGCCCGGCCGCCGCTTCGAGCAGGGCACGCGCCTGGACTTTCAGCAGCCCGTCGCGTTCGAGCGCCACGCGCAAGGCGCGCCAGCCCATCGCCGGATTTTCCTCGAGCGACGCATCGTCCTGGCGCAAATAGGGCAGCACTTTGTCGCCCCCGATATCGACGGTGCGGAACACCACCGGGCGATCACCGGCCACGTCGAGCACATCGCGATAAAGCCGCGTCTGGCGCTCGCGCGCCGGCAATGTCGCCGACACCAGAAACTGGAATTCGGTGCGAAACAGCCCGATCCCGTCCGCCCCGGTCAGATTGAGCAGCGGCATGTCGTCACGCAATCCGGCGTTGATCATCACCGTCACGCGCTTGCCATCGAGCGACACCGGCACGACAT
>CAITOD010000106.1 GCA_903893935.1 uncultured Sphingomonadales bacterium | reverse complement strand
GCCCATTGATGGTACCCTGTGGGCGGTTGGGCCGGGGGTGCGGGGTGGTGGGTGGCACATCCAATCACGCGTTTTTAGCCGAAAATTGCGACCGCTTGCAGTCCACGCATCACTTCTATTCCGTCGGTGTTCCACGCGCGCAAAGTTTCGCTCGAAAAGCCGTCGGCCATATGGTTCGAGGCACTTTCGAGCAGCCACCAGCCGTCGCGCGTGGTGATCGCATCGCCGAGCAGGGTCAGCGACCAGTTGATCGAACTGAGCGGGCCGGGGCGCTCCATCGCGCGCATCGATCCGGGTGGCAGCGTGTCGCCAACCGCGATCAGTTGCGCTTGCGTATCGAGCCCGTCGCGCACGTTGAGCCGCACCCAGCGGCGAATGGCGATCGACCCGTCGCCGCCGCGCGGCGCTGCGCGGCGCTGTTCCATGCGATGGATAAAGCCCGAAAAGCGCGGCGAAGGCGCGATCGGTTCCGAGGCTTCGGGCGCAGTAAACGTATCGAGCCGGTCGGCCGCGCGCGAACCGTTGCCGGGCCGGGCTTTGCCGAACAGCCAGGTGGTGCGATGGACGAGCGCGCCTTCGCACCACAGCGTGGTTTCGACATGGCTGACGCTTTTGCCCGTGCGCAGCATCGTCGCGCGCGCTTCGATATCTTCGCCCACCGGGCCGATGAAGCCGATCTGTGCGGCGCGCAAGGGCGGCAGGTCGGGAAACATGCGCGTGGCCGCGCTATAGGCGATGAACGACGAGGCACCGCCGTACATCGTGCGGCCCTGCACCCAGCCGGCCGCACCGCGGAGATGAAACACCTCGCCGTGGCGTTCGAGCCGGTCGGCGAGTGCGCCCAATTCGAGCGCCCCCGATTCGGCCGGGTCGCTCGCATTCAGGCTCTCGATCTGCTCCATGCGCGACACTGCTCCCGACTCCGCTTAACCGCTTGGTTAGGGGATTGGTGGGCGCGCGCAAAGGGGTTTTGCAAGCGCTTGTCCGGCCGGAAACCGCGCAATTGTGCGGGTCCTGGCGGTTTCCCTTACGGCATTGCGGGTGCAATCAGGCTTTCGCTGTCGGCGCCGGTCCAGTCGTGCGCGCCGACAATCCGCCAGACTTCGCGGCCCCGCGCATCGTAGAGCACGCTGGTGGGCAATTCGCCCGAATTGTAGAAGAACCCGAGCGTGTTTTCGGGGTCGAGCCAGGCGTGCAGATGGCCATGGCTGTGTGCCGCAAGCGCGCTGGCGACTTTGCCGCTGTCGGCCATGTCCTGCGACACGGTGACCACTGCCAGACGGCCTTCATGCTGAGCTGCCAGCGTATCGAGCGTGGGCAGTTCCTTGACACAAGGCCCGCACCAGGTCGCCCACAAGTTGATCAGCACCGGCTTGCCTTTCAGACTTTCGATCGCAAGCTTTGCACCGCCGGCGTCGCTGACGGTGGCCTGGGGCATCGTGGCTCCTTTGTGGCTGCGATCGATCTTGCCGGCAAAGCCTTCGCCCGCATCGGCAGCGGGCGCGCTGCTCTCCGGTTGCGCTGGCGCGTGCGGCTCTCTATCGCAGCCCGACAGCAGCAGACCCATAGTGACCACGACCAAAGGCAGTAAACGCGACATGAGCGGCAATTCGGGCTCCAATCGGATGTGGGGCGGTCGGTTCGCTGCCGGCCCGTCGGCGATCATGCGCGAGATAAATGCCTCGATCCCGTTCGACAAGGCACTGTGGGGGCAAGACATCGCCGCGTCAAAGGCGCATGTCGCGATGCTCGGCGCGCAAGGCATTGTTTCGGCCGACGATGCGGCAACGATCGCCGCCGGGCTCGACCAGGTTGCGGCCGAATATGCCGCGAACGGCGTGCCCGAAAACTGGGACCTCGAAGATATCCATATGACTACCGAAAGCCGGCTGGCCGAGCTGATCGGGTCGGTTGCCGGGCGCTTGCACACCGCGCGCAGCCGCAACGACCAGGTGGCGACCGATTTCCGGCTGTGGGTGCGCGAGTGCCTCGACCAGACCGACGCCGGGCTCCACGCGCTGCAAGTGGCGCTGATTGCGCGCGCGGGCGAACATGCCGGGTCGATCATGCCCGGCTTCACCCATTTGCAGACCGCGCAGCCGGTCACGCTGGGCCATCACCTGCTCGCCTATTACGAAATGGTGCGGCGCGACCGCTCGCGGCTGGCCGATGCGCGCGCGCGGATGAACGAATGCCCGCTGGGTGCGGCAGCGCTCGCCGGCACCGGCTTTCCGATTGACCGGGACGCGACGGCGGCGGCGCTGGGCTTCGACCGGCCGACCGCCAACAGCCTCGATTCGGTGTCGGACCGCGATTTCGCGCTCGATTTCCTGATGGCAGCCGCGCAGATTTCGCTGCACCTGTCGCGGCTGGCCGAAGAATTCATCATCTGGGCGAGCCAGCCGTTCGGCTTTGTCGTGCTGCCCGACAGCCTGTCGACCGGCAGTTCGATCATGCCGCAGAAAAAGAACCCCGATGCCGCCGAACTCGTGCGCGGCCACGCCGGGCGCATCGTCGGCTGCCTGACTGCGCTGATGATCACCATGAAAGGCCTGCCGCTCGCCTATTCGAAAGACATGCAGGACGACAAGCCGCCGGTGTTCGAAGCGGCCTCGCTGCTCGCGCTGTCGATCGCGGCGATGACCGGGATGGTGGCCGAGGCCGAATTCCGCGTCGCGCGGATGCGCGCGGCCGCCGAACTCGGCTATGCCACCGCGACCGATCTGGCCGACTGGCTGGTGCGCCAGGCGGGCATTCCGTTCCGCGAGGCGCACCATATTACCGGAACCGCAGTGCGGCTGGCCGAAAGCCGCGGGATCGCGCTCGACCAGTTGCCGTTCGCCGATCTGCAGGCGATCGATCCGCGCATCGACCAGCGCGTCTATGCCGCGCTCGGCGTCGAAGCCTCGGTCGCGGCGCGGGTCAGCCACGGCGGCACCGCACCGGCGCAAGTGGCCTTGCGCGTGGCCGAGGCGCGCGCGGCGCTCGGGCTGGAGGGGTGAACATGGACACAGCCAAAAACCTCCCCTCCCCTTCAGGGGAGGGGCCGGGGGTGGGGGCTCTCCGGATTGCTCAGCGACTGGGGATAGCCCCCACCCCAACCCCTCCCCTGAAGGGGAGGGGCGCGATTGGTTCTGCTCAACGCACACAGGTATTACGCCATGACGCTGTCGCTGGTGCTCGCCGGGCTGACCGCGCTCGGTCTGCTCGCCTATCTCGTCGCTGTGCTGCTGCGGCCCGAAAAATTCTGACTTGCCCACTGTTCTGAATTGTAGGGGTATACGCCGCGATGACATCCGCAGCGATCGCAACCGGCACGTCGGTGACCGGTTGGGCCATGATCCTGTTCTTTGTAGTTTTGTGCGTCGCCATCGCCAAACCGATGGGTCTGTGGCTGTTTGCGCTGTACGAAGGCCGCGACACGCCGCTGGCGCGCGTGCTTGGCCCGGTTGAGCGCGCATTCTACCGCCTCGCCGGAATTGACCCGGCGCGCGAGCAGACCTGGCGGCAATATGCATTGGCCATGCTCACGTTCCAGGTGGCGACCGCGCTGGTGACTTACGCGCTGCTGCGGCTGCAAGGCGTGCTCCCGCTCAATCCGCGCGGGCTCGCCGGGCTCGCGCCCGATCTGGCGATGAACACCGCGATCAGCTTTGTCACCAACACCAACTGGCAGGCTTACGCGGGCGAAAGCACGCTTTCCAACTTGTCGCAGATGCTCGCGCTGGTACCGCACAATTTCCTCTCGGCGGCGACCGGGATCGCGGTTGCATTTGCGCTGTTTCGCGGCTTCGCGCGGCGCCAGACGCAATTCGTCGGCAATTTCTGGGCCGATCTGACGCGCGTTACGCTCTATCTGCTGCTGCCTTTTGCGATCGTGCTGTCGCTGGTGATGGTCGCCGGCGGGGTGCCGCAGACTTTTGCCAGCAGCATCGACGCGACCACGATGGAAGGCGCGCACCAGACATTGGTGATCGGGCCGGTTGCCAGCCAGGAGGCGATCAAGATGCTCGGCACCAATGGCGGCGGGTTTTTCAACGCCAATTCGGCGCACCCGTTCGAAAATCCGACCCCGCTGGTCAATTTCCTGCAAATGCTGGCGATCTTTGCGATCGGCGTCGGGCTGACCTGGTGCTTCGGCAAAGCGGTCGGCGATACCCGGCAAGGCTGGGCGATCCTCGCTGCCATGATGATCCTGTTCTTCGCCGGAACTGCCGTGGTCTATTGCGCCGAAGCGGGCGGCAATCCGTTGCTCCACCACGCCGGCCTCGCGGGCGCCAACATGGAAGGCAAGGAAGTGCGCTTTGGCGCCGCCGCCAGCGCGCTGTTTGCCGCGATAACCACGGCGGCGAGTTGCGGCGCGGTCAACGCGATGCACGACAGCTTTACCCCGCTCGGCGGCCTGATCCCGCTGTTCAACATCGAACTTGGCGAAGTGATTGTCGGCGGGGTCGGCTCGGGCATTTACGGCTTTCTGCTGTTCGCGCTGCTGGCGGTGTTCATCGCCGGGCTGATGGTCGGCCGCACGCCCGAATATGTCGGCAAGAAAATCGAATCGCGCGAAGTAAAGCTGGCGGTGCTGGCGATCGTGGTGCTGCCGCTGTGCATCCTCGGCGGCACCGCGCTGTCGAGCGTGACCGCCGCCGGGCTTGCAGGTGTCGCCAACAAAGGGCCGCACGGGTTTACCGAGATCCTCTATGCCTTCACTTCGGCCACCGGCAACAACGGCTCGGCGTTCGCCGGGCTTAGCGCCAACACGCAGTACTACAACGGCACGCTGGCGGTGGCGATGTGGATCGGCCGGTTCTTTGTGATGGTGCCGGTGCTCGCAATCGCCGGATCGCTCGCGCAGAAGAAATACACGCCCGAATCGGCGGGGTCGTTCCCCACCACCGGGGCGCTGTGGATCGGGCTGCTGGTCGCGATCATCCTGATCGTCGGCGGCCTGACGTTCCTGCCCGCGCTCGCACTTGGGCCGATCGCCGAACATATGGCGATGCTTTCGGCTACGACTTTCTGACCGGGACCCGCACACGATGTCGTCGCACACCCCCACTTCGATGTTCGCCCCGGCGCTGGTCCTGCCGGCCATGGGCGAGGCGTTTCGCAAGCTCGACCCGCGCCACCTGGTGCGCAACCCGGTGATGTTCACCACCGGCGTGGTCGCACTGCTGCTGACCGTGCTGCTGGTCATCGACCGGAGCCGCCTGGCGATCGGCTTTCAGCTGCAACTGATCGTCTGGCTGTGGCTGACCGTGCTGTTCGGCACGTTTGCCGAGGCGCTGGCCGAGGGGCGCGGTCGCGCGCAGGCCGCGAGCTTGCGTGCGACGCGCAGCGAACTGAGCGGCAAACGGTTGCGCGCCAAAGGCCAGGGCTATGACGTGGTGCCTGCCAGCGCGCTGGCCAAAGGCGATCTGCTGCTGGTCGAAACCGGCGACCTGATCCCCGCCGATGGCGAAGTCGTGCAGGGCGTGGCCTCGGTCAACGAAGCCGCTATCACCGGTGAATCCGCGCCCGTCATCCGCGAGGCGGGTGGCGACCGCAGCGCGGTGACCGCAGGCACGCGGGTGATTTCCGACCAGATCCGCGTGCGCGTGACGCAGGAACCCGGCCAGGGCTTTCTCGACCGCATGATCGCGCTGGTCGAAGGCGCCCAACGCCAGAAAACCCCCAATGAAATCGCGCTGACAATCCTGCTGGTCGGGCTGACGATCATCTTTCTGATCGCGGTGGCGACCGTTCCTGCGCTCGCGGCTTATGCCAATGGCCAGATCGCGGTCGCGGTGCTGGCCGCGCTGCTGATAACCTTGATCCCGACTACGATTGCAGCGCTGCTGTCGGCGATCGGCATTGCCGGGATGGACCGGCTGGTGCGTTTCAACGTGCTCGCCAAATCGGGCCGCGCGGTCGAAGCGGCGGGCGATATCGACGTGCTGCTGCTTGACAAGACCGGCACGATTACCGTGGGCGACCGCGCCGCGTGCGAATTTTGCCCGCTGAGCGGGGTTTCACGCGATGAACTGGCCACTGCCGCGCTGCTGGCCAGCCTCGCCGACGAAACGCCCGAAGGCCGCAGCGTGGTCACTCTGGCGCGCGAACGCCATGCGCTGACCGCCGATCTGCCCGCCGGCGCCGAAATCATTCCGTTTACCGCGCAGACGCGGCTTTCGGGTATCAGGACCGAGACCCGGCTGATCCAGAAAGGCGCGGTCGATTCGATCATCCGCACCAATCCGCAAGCAGGCGACGCCGCCAAAGCCGAGCTGACACGCATTGGCGAAGACATCGCGCGCCTCGGCCAGACCCCGCTGGGGGTCGCCGAAAACGGCCGCCTGCTCGGCGTCGTGGCGCTGAAAGATGTGATCAAGGCCGGCGTGCGCGAACGCTTTGTCGAGCTGCGCCGCATGGGCATCCGCACGGTGATGATCACCGGCGACAATCCGCTGACCGCCGCCGCGATCGCTGCGGAAGCCGGCGTCGACGATTTCCTTGCCGAGGCCACCCCTGAAGACAAGCTGGCGCTGATCCGCAAGGAGCAGCAAGGCGGGCGGCTGGTGGCCATGTGCGGCGACGGCACCAACGATGCGCCAGCATTGGCGCAAGCCGATGTCGGCGTGGCGATGAACACCGGCACACAAGCCGCGCGCGAAGCGGGCAACATGGTCGATCTCGACAGCGACCCGACCAAGCTGATCGAAATCGTCGGCCTCGGCAAACAGCTGCTGATGACGCGCGGCGCGCTCACCACGTTTTCGGTCGCCAACGATGTGGCCAAATATTTTGCGATCATTCCCGCGATGTTCGTGGTGGTCTATCCGGGCTTGCGCGCGCTTAACGTGATGCAGCTTGCAAGCCCGCAAAGCGCGATCCTGTCGGCGATCATTTTCAACGCGCTGATCATTCCGACGCTGGTGCCGCTGGCGCTGCGCGGAGTGACCTATCGCCCGGTCGGTGCCGGGCAACTGCTCGCGCGCAACCTCGCGGTCTATGGCGCGGGCGGGCTGGTTGCGCCATTCATCGGCATCAAGGCGATCGATCTCGCCGTTTCCGCACTCCACCTCGCCTGAGGACACGCACCATGCTCGACGATCTCGCCCAGGCCATGCGCCCCGCCCTCGTGCTGACCGCATTGCTGTTTGCGCTGACCGGTCTTGCTTATCCTGCGGCCATCACCGGCATCGCGCAGATTGCCTTTCCGCATCAGGCCAATGGCTCGCTGGTCACCGCGCATGACCATGTCATCGGCTCCGAACTTGTCGCGCAAGGCTTTGCCGGGCCCGGCTATTTCCACCCGCGTCCATCGGCCGCGGGCAAAGGCTATGACCCGACCCAATCGGGCGGATCGAACCTCGGCCCGACCGCACAGCCGCTGATCGACCGTGTGCGTGCCGACCTTCATGCCAATCCGGGCGCGCCGATTGACATGCTGACGACATCGGCATCGGGGCTCGATCCCGATATCAGCCCCGAAGCCGCCGATTGGCAGACCGCGCGTGTCGCCGCCGCGCGCCATATCGCGCCCGGCAAGCTCGCGGTGCTGGTCGAAAAATCGGTCGAAGCGCCGCTGTTCGGATTTATC
>CAITOD010000105.1 GCA_903893935.1 uncultured Sphingomonadales bacterium | reverse complement strand
GCAGCGACACCGCCACATAGAGCGCCGTGTTGAGCGCGAGGCTGGCCAGCACGGCGCCGTAGGGCATCCACCACCCGGTGCTGGGCCACAGGCCGTTGATGCCCGCACCACCCCCGCCATGCGCAAACACCAGGTCGGGCCCGGCCAGCGCCAGCGCCCACACGGCCATGCCCGCGCCGATCCCGGCAATCGCGCCGCGTGCATGGCCGCCGCGCCAGTAGATTCCGCCGAGCAACGCGGGGCTGAGCTGGGCAAACGCGGTCAGCGCGGTCAGCCCCAGCTGCATCGTACCTTCGAGTTCGCGGATACCGAGGAAATAGACCCAGGCGAGCAGCGCAATGCACAGCGTCGTCACGCGCCGGATCATCAGGATCACCCGGCCCAGATCGGCGCCGGGCGCGCCCGAGCGCATCCACCCGCCAAGCAGCGGCAGCACGATTTCATTCGACACCATCGCGGCAATCGCGGTGGTTTCGACAATCACCATTGCACCGCCGGCCGACAGCCCGCCGATCAGCGCGGCCATCGCCAGCAGCGGCCCGCCATGGTGCATCGGCACCGCCAGCACCTGCAAATGCGCATCGACCCCCGGCGCGCCCAATCCGGCGCGGATCGCGGTGGCAATGATCAAAGTGGCGGCGACCCACAGGCCGAAATAGACCGGCACCACCACGGTCGCGATGCGAATGTCAGCGACATCTTCAAGCGTGACAAAGCTCAGGTGAAATTGGCGCGGCAGCGTAAACGCGGTCACCGTGCACAGCAGGATCAGCGTCAGGAACGACAGGCTGACCCGGCTTGCCATCGGCGGAACGGCATGGAACGCGGTGTCGGCAAGCCCGGGCATGCGCAGGATCAGCGCGACGCACAGCACGGCCACGCTCAGCAGCCCGCCCAGCTTGACGCACGATTCAAGCGCAATGATCCCGACAAAGCCGCGGCTGTGCTGCGTCAGGCTCGGCCGCCGCGCGCCGAACACGATTGCCACGGCCACCAGCACCAGCATCATCACCAGCGCAGCACCTGCCCCGGCCGAGCCATTGCCCGCGAGGACTTGCGCGCCGGTGGTGCTGCCGGTCGAAAAGCTCCACGCGCTTGTCAGCACTTTCAGTTGCAGCGCCAGATAGGGCAGTGCGCCAAGGCTGGCGACGCAAGTCGCAAGAATGCCCAGCGCCCGGCTCTTGCCATAGCGCGCGGCCAGAAAGTCGGCGAGCGAACCGACATTTTCCTGCTTCGAAAGCACGGCAATGCGCCGCCACACCGGGTAGCCAAGCGTAATCGCAAGGATCGGCCCCAGCGCATTGGCGACATAGAGCCAGCTCCCCTGGCTGGCATCGCCCACCCCGCCGAAATAGGTCCACGCCGAACACAGTGTCGCCAGCGACAAACCGTACCGCAACCCCCGCCAGCGCGATTGCCCCGGCGCGCTGCCGCGCTCGGCGCGCCAACCGATATGGATCAACAGCCCCAGATAGACCGAGACGACCGCCAGAATGACCGAGGACGACAGCATTCGGCAAGGCTAGCACGGCCGACGCGATAACCAAAACCGGCGTTTTGCGGCGGTCGCGGGGCGAATGACCAGCTTCTGACGTCGCTTGGGAAGGGTGGGTGGCCGGTTGCATTGGCGCACACAAGCGATCACCAGCGGTGCGAGCCAGGGCTTTCCAAGGCCAGGCATCAAGGCCGGGAATGCGCGTTGGGCGCCGATGCCGGCGATCTCGGGCCGGGGATGGAACGGGGCGTAATTCGTACCGCGATGTTTCCCCACGGCTAAAAATTTTTCCCCTCGCTTAAAAAGATGGCGCGTTTCGCTTGTCGGGCCGGACTGTTTGCGTCACTTCTTGTCAGGAATGATTCGTGCGTCACGCGAAACCTGTGGCAGCATGAGACAGTTTCTAAGGGGAGCAAATCATGAGCAAAGCCACGGTTGAGGGGGCATCGAGCCACACCTCTGCGGATTTGGGGTGTGCAGCGCAGGCATCTGCCCGAGTTCGCCTCATGGCCCGCGCGCTGCTGGCGGGTGCCGCGCTGGCCGCACTCAGCCCGGACCTTGCGCTCGCAGAGGCCGCTGCCCCCGCAGCGCCGGCCGATGCCGCGCAACCCGGTGCCGCGCCCGATATCGTGGTGACCGCGCAGCGGCGCGAGCAGAAGCTCAAGGATGTCGGCATCGCGATCACCGTGATCGACAAGGAATCAATCCACGATCTCAACCTGAACAATGCGGTCGATCTGGTGCGCGCGGTGCCCAACTTGCGCTTCAACGCCTATGCATCGAGCCAGGTGGTCTTCAACATCCGCGGGGTGTCCAACACGTCGTACGGTGACGAACAGGAACCGCCGGTCGCGGTCTATCAGGACGACAGCTATTCCTCGACGATCTCGTCGGCCGGCTTCCCGATTTTCGACCTTGCGCGAACCGAAGTCTTGCGCGGTCCGCAAGGCACGCTGTTCGGACGGAACGCCACCGGCGGTGCGATCCAGTTCATTTCGGCCCAGCCCAAGGACAACACCGAAGGGTTCCTGTCGGCGACGTATGGCAGCTATAACCAGACTACCGTCGAAGGCGCATTCCAGACCGCAATCGCCAAAGACCTCGATGTGCGGCTTTCGGGCATTTATGACCGCGACGACGGCTATATCAAGGACATCCTGCCCGGCGAAAAAGCACGTGGCGCCAACAACCACTGGGCCTTGCGCGGAATCTTCAAGTGGTCGCCCTCGAACGATTTCACCGCCAAGCTGACGCTGCGCTACACCGAAGCCGATCACGAGCGGCAAGGCGCGATGTACACGTTTCAGCCGTCGTGCCCCAATGCGCAGTATCAGGGCGTAAACCTGCCGGCCAACGTGGTCTGCCCTTATTGGGCGCCCAATGCCTCGTACAACCTGCCCGGCTATGCCCCTTCGTCGGGTTTCGGGACCAACACCACGCCGGGCGCGATGGGCACCGGTTTCAACGGTCTGGTCAATTTGCCCGGCGGGGTAAAGAACGTCAACGTGCTGACCGGCGGCAGCCCCTGGGTGATTGCCGCATCGGGCGATCCGGGGGTTGATCGCCAGTTCTTTGGCTCCACCTATCGCATGGACGCGAAAGCCGGTCTGTTCGACATCACCTCGATCACCGATTACCAGTACCTCAACAAGTTCTACAACGAACTTGGCGACAGCCAACCCGAACTGCCCTATTCCGTCGGCGCGTCTTACACCCCCGGCCCCTGCCCCAATGCGCCAACGGTCACGTGCTTTGCACCAGGCACGATTTTCAACCAGCGCGACCGGATGAACCAGATTTCCGAAGAACTGCGGGTGGCGACCACCTTCGGGAAAAATTACCTGGTGTTCGGTGCGTTCGGCATGTCGATCGAGAGCCATTTTCACGCACAATACGGCACACCGTTCGACGGTTACGACCCGATGGTCGAATTTTATCAGCAGACCCGCAGTTTTGCGTTTTTTGCCCAGGACGAATACAAATTCAGCGATCAGTGGAAAATCATTGGCG
>CAITOD010000104.1 GCA_903893935.1 uncultured Sphingomonadales bacterium | reverse complement strand
TCGGCACCGGCCGCCGGATCGACCAGACCCGCGCCGTGGAACGAAGCGGCTGCTCCCACCCGCGCAGGCACCGCCGCCGCGGTGCGCACGGTATAGCCGCCGGTCATGCAGTAGCCGCTCGACCCGATCCGGCGCGCGGTATCGACTTCGCCCTGCTGGTCGAGCCAGGCGATGTAGGCGGTGGCATCGCGCACGGTTCCGGCCGGGGTGATCGCCTCGATCAGCGGCTTGAGCTTGGCCTGGCCTTCGGGTGTGCGCCAGGCGACCAGCGAATCAAGCACCGGCGCTTTGGCGCCGCGGTAATAATGATTGACCGCCAGCACGGCATAGCCCGCACCCGCCAGCCGCGTCGCCATCGTCTGGTAGGCCGGGCGCAGGCCGGCAATATCGGGCCACAGCAGCACGGCCGGGTGCTTGCCGCTGGTGGGGGCAACATACCAGGCATCGGTTGTGCCATCGGGCGTGGCAATCGACACCGCGCGGCCCGAAACAGCCATGCCCGCGGGCGTTTGCGGTGCTTGCGCCATGCAACCGGGCATTGTCGCGAGCGTGGCAGCGCCTGCGCCCATCATCGCAAAGCGCCGTCGGTCAAGCGCGGGCAGGCGCGCCAGGAATGTGGCATTGTCGGCTTCGGTCAGATCGTCGCACATCGTCACGGGCTCCGGTTTACGGGTGGTGCGACCGACAATAACGCAGTTGCGCGGCGTTGTAAGCGGCGCATTTGCGCGTTTGCCCTCGTCGTCTCTTGCCGATCCGGGCGAGGGTCCTTAATCGGGCCTTTAACAATTGCATTGGTTGCGCCCGGATTGCTATAAATATAACGATTGAGATCGGCGACCTGGTCAAAAACCGGGCGCCAGCGAGAGGTGTCGATGGCTATGGCAGGAACGACTTTGCGCACGCGGTGGGGCTCCGTGTTCACGGCAGCAACGGCACTGGCGCTGATGGCGGTGCAAACGGGCAGCGCGGCACTTGCCGGCGTAACCGGTGCGGATATTGCCGCCAGTCCGGCGGACGAATGGCTGAGTTATGGCCGCGACTATGGCGAACAGCGCTTTTCTCCGCTGACCGCCATCAACACCGGCAATGTGGCGCAACTGGGCCTCGCGTGGTCGTCCGATCTCGACACTGCGCGCGGGCAGGAAGCGACCCCGCTGGTGCACAATGGCGTGCTCTATGTCTCGACCGCGTGGTCAAAAGTGCACGCCTACGATGCGACCAACGGCAAGCTGTTGTGGGCCTATGATCCGCAGGTCCCGCGCGAAACTTTGGTGCGTGCGTGCTGCGACGCGGTCAATCGCGGTGTCGCGCTGTACCAGAACCGCATCTATGTCGGCACGCTCGACGGGCGGCTGGTCGCGCTCAACGCGGCGACCGGCAAAGTGGTGTGGTCGGTGGTCGCGGTTCCCAACCAGCACGATTACACGATCACCGGCGCGCCGCGCATTGTCAAAGGCCGCGTGGTGATCGGCGAAGGCGGGGCCGAATACCGCGCGCGCGGCTATATCGCCGCGTTCGATGCGCAGACCGGCAAGCTCGCGTGGAAATTCCACACCGTCCCGGGCGATCCGCACAAAGGCTATGAAAACAAAGCCATGGCCAGGGCCGCCAAGACCTGGGCGGGCAACTGGTGGACCGTCGGCGGCGGCGGCACGGTGTGGGATTCGATCACCTATGATCCCGCGACCAATCTGATCCTGTTCGGCACCGGCAATGCCGAGCCGTGGAACCCGGCGCCGATGGGGCGCAAGGGCGACAACCTGTTCACGTCGTCGGTGGTCGCGGTGAATGCCGACACCGGGGCTTATGCCTGGCACTTTCAGGAAACCCCCGAAGACCGCTGGGATTTCGATTCGGACGCGCAGATCACGATTGCCGATGTCGTGATCGACGGCCAGCTGCGCCATGTTGCGATCCACGCGCCCAAAAACGGCCATGTCTATCTGATCGACGTCAAGACCGGCAAATTCCTCTCGGCAAAGCCCTTCGTTCCGGTCAACTGGGCGACCGCGATCGACCCGGTAACCGGGCGGCCGACGGTGAACCCCGACGCGCGCTATGAAAAAACCGGCAAGCCCTGGCTCAGCGCGCCCGGTGCGGCCGGCGCGCACAGCTGGCAGCCGCAAAGCTATAGCCAAGCCACCGGCTATCTTTATATCCCGGCCAACCTCGCCGGGTTCCCCTATATGGCGGCCAAAGGCTGGAAACCTTCGGCAATCGGGTTCCAGAACGCTACCGATGGCGCAACCGTGGCAATGCCCGCCAACACGCAGATTCGCGAGGGCGCCAAGGCGATGACCACCGGCGCCTTGATCGCGTGGGATGTGGCTAATCAGCGTCAGGCCTGGCGCGTCGATCAGCCGAGCCCATGGAACGGCGGCGTGCTGTCGACCGCGGGCAATCTGGTGTTCCAGGGCAATGCCGAAGGCAATTTCGTCGCCTACAGCGCCGACAAAGGCGACAAGCTGTGGTCGTTCCCGACGCAGACCGGGGTGATCGCGGCGCCGATGACATATTCCGTGCGTGGTCAGCAATATGTCGCGGTGCTCGCGGGCTGGGGCGGAGTGTGGGATATCGCGACCGGCGTGCTCGCCCAGAAAGGCGCGGCAACGCACAATTTCAGCCGTTTGCTGGTGTTCCGTCTGGGTGCCAACGGGCAACTGGCGGCGCCGCCACCGCCTTCGAAAATGGTGCTCGATCCGCCGGCGCCGATCGGCACGCCCGCGCAGATCGCGCGCGGTGCGGCACAATACGGCCGCTATTGCAGCGTGTGCCACGGTGACGCGGCAGTTGCCGGCGATCTCAACCCCGACCTGCGCCATTCGGGCGTGATCGCCTCGGCCGAGGCGCTGCGGCTGGTGGTGCTGGGCGGCCAATTGCACTCGGCCGGCATGGTCAGCTTCAAATCGGCGCTCACCCCGGCCGATGCCGAAGCGATCCGCGCCTACCTCATCCACCGCGCCAACGAAGACAAGGCGCTCGAAGCCAAAATGGCCGCTAACTAGAGCATTTTGCATTTAATCTGCAACGTATCCGGCAGCTTTGAGGTAATTCGAGCACTCGTCTGGTGGGTAGAGTTCGCAGATTGAGCCGACAGCCTGCCACAGGGCATCGACGG
>CAITOD010000103.1 GCA_903893935.1 uncultured Sphingomonadales bacterium | reverse complement strand
GACATGCGCGGGATCGCCGATCACCCCGCCATCGACGGCAAACCCGGTCGATACCAGCGCCCGGCCGAACAGCGGCGAATGCACCGCATGGAGCGGCAGCAGCGCCGCGATCGCATCGCCGCTTTGCGCAAGCAGGACATGCGCGGAATGGCCGCTCGCGCGCGCCACGGCGTCCATCCATGCGGGGCGGTGAAACGCGCCCGCTGCATCCGCTTGTGCCACGAAATGCGCAATTCGCGCCGCATCTTCGGGCGTGGCCAGCCGCACGCAAACTGGAACCGCATGCATCATCGCGGCAACCGTTGCGCTTCGGCAAGCGCCAGCGCATCCATGCGGCCCCAGGCGAAATCGCGCAGCAGCAGCCGCAATTTGCCCGCCATGGCATCGAGCCGGCTGTAATGCCGCACCCGCGACCGCCACGGCGCACCGGCGACGCGCGGCTGTCCGGGATCGATTTCCCAGGGGTGAAAATAGGTCAGCACCGGCCGTGCCTCGCGCCGGTTGACCCGCTGCAGCGCCCAGCGCGACACCGCATAAGGAAACAGTCGGAAGAACCCGCCACCGCCCGCCGCCATCCGCCGTCCGGCCCATTCGACCGTGGTCACCGGAATTTCGAGCAGATCGGCGCCCGCGACCGGGCGAAACGCAAAGCGCGGGGCGTCGCGCCAGCCGTAGTGATCGTGCACGATCGGCGCGACACTCGACGAATAGCGATAGCCGGCTTCGGCCAGCACTTCGTGCGCCCAGCCGTTGCGCGCATCGATCGAAAAGCTCGGCGCGCGGTAGCCGGTTACCGCCTGCCCGGTGATCTGTTCGAGCACATCGCGCGCGCGCGCCAGATCGTCAGCGAAGCGCGCGCGATCGAGCGTGAACACGCGGGCGTGGTCCCAGCCGTGGCTGGCCACTTCGTGGCCTTCGCCGGCAATCCGCCGTATCATCGCGGGCACGCGCTGCGCCACCCAGCCGAGCGTGAAAAAGGTGCCTTTGACCCCGGCTTCATCGAACACCGCAAGGATCGCGTCGCAATTGCGCTCGACGCGCAAATCGAGCGTGTCCCAGCTGGCACGGTCGATCACGCCTTCAAAGGCGCCGACCTGAAACCAGTCTTCGACATCGACCGAGAGCCCGTTGACCAATCGCGGCGGCATGACCATCGACCCGGTCAGGCCGCGTGCCGGTGCGCGTTTTCCGCCTCGAGCCATTCGATCAGCATTGTCAGCACGTGGCGGATTGCCTCGTTCTGTTCGCCGGTGCGCGTTTCGAGCGCTTCGACGCGCCGGGTCAGATCGACGATCGCCGCCAGCAGCGGCTCGAGATCGCGCTCGGGCGCTTGCGCGTGCGCTGGGCTGCGCTGAAGCTCGGCGAGCTCAACCACCGCCTGCTGCAATTCGGCGATCTGTTCGTCGCGAAAGGCAAGCTCGCGCGCGAACTGCGCGGCGGGGTCGCCCGCCGGATCAGCGGCGAGCGCTGCCGGGCGCGCGGCGGGTGCGACGGGTTCGGCACGCGGCGGCATCGCCGCTTCGGCGTCGCCCGCGAGATCGGCGATCACTTCTTCGAGCATCTCGCAATCGAGCAGTTGCGCCTGTTCGACCGCGCCCAGCAGCAGCAACCGGTTGGCCAACTGGTTGACCCGGCGCGGCACGCAACCGCTGGCTTGCGCCAGCCGCGCATGCACCCCGGGTGCGAAGGCCGGATTGCCGGTCCAGCCCACGCGGCGCAGGCGATGTTCGATATAGGCGCCGACTTCGTCGGGCTCCATCGCATCGAGGTGGTGCGTGGCGATCACGCGCTGGCGCAATTGCTCCAGTTCCGGCTGGTTGAGTGTGGCGCGGAATTCGGGCTGACCCAACAGCAGTATCTGCAACAGCGGATGCGCGCCGAGCTGGAAATTGGACAGCATGCGCAATTCCTCGACCGCTTCAACCGCGAGGTTCTGCGCTTCATCGACAATCAGCAGGCTGCGCCGGCCGGCGCGCGCCTCGTCCTGCAGAAACCGTTCGAGCGCGCCCAGCGCTGCGGCTTTGTCCCACTGCGCACCGCTTGCGGGCGGCGCGATGCCAAACGCGCGTGCAGCCAGTTGCACCAGTTCGCCGGCATCGAGCCCGCTGGTGACGATCTGGCCGACGGTCAGCCGCTGGCGGTCGATCGAAGCGACCAGATGCGCGGCGAGCGTCGATTTGCCCGCGCCGATATCGCCGGTGATGACAATGAAGCCTTCGCCCTGCGACAGGCCATAGCCGAGATACGACAGCGCCTTGCGGTGCGTAAGGCTTTCGAAATAAAAGTCCGGATCGGGGGCGAGCTGGAACGGCCGACCGCTGAACCCGTAGAATTTGTCGTACATTGGCCCTCTGCCCTTTACCGAAAGTTGTACCGCAGCCCCAGTTGCCCGATCGTTTCGAACTGGTCGGGCGACACTTGCTGATTGACACCCAGGACTTCGACCGACGCCGTCCCCACGAGATGGTCGGTCAGATGGTGGACAAGTATCCCGTTTACACCCCAGTCGCCGTCATCGCCAATCGCCAGTTGATCGGAGTGATAGAGCGAGGCGAACGTGCTGATCGTGAACCGGGTCTGGCGATCGATCGGCCCCGAAAGACCCGCGTTGACGAACCAGGTTTCATCGACGAGGCCGTTTTCGCCCGCCACCACCGTATTGGGCGCTGCAAAGAAGCGGCGGTTGACATAGCCGGTGCCGACACTGAACGTCAGCCGCCCGAGGCTCATCGCATAAGCCGCGTTGACGCCGCGCCCGCGGAACACCAGCGCATTGGCCGAACCGAGCGCGCCGGTCACGCAACCGCCGCCGGTCGAGCCAAGGAAACAGCCGCCGACATTGCCGCTGAACGGATCGCGCGTGACTGCAAAATCGGTCGGCAAGCCTTGCAGCGCCGAAGTCAGCCCCGAGCCGAAGCCGTAAATGCCGTCGAACACCGACACATTGATCGTCGAGCGGCTGTTGGGCGCGTGGTAGAACGAACCGTAAAAGGTTGTGCTGTCGTAGCGCCGCCCGACAAAGGCCACCGCGGCAGTGCGCTTGCTCGGCCGCCATTCCACCCCGATATCCCAGCTCAGCCCGTCGCTGTCATAGGCGATCTGGCGCGGGCTGTTCGGATCGGTGACATATTGGCCGTTGTTGCCGACGATCGGATTGCCGTTGGCATCCACTTCGGCATTGCGCTGGGCGACTTCGACTTTTTCCCAGCTCACATCGCCCACCACCGCGAGATCGCGCGTGACCGGCTGCGTCACTTGCAGGCCACCGCGCGCATCGGTCAGCCGCTGGTCGAGATTGGAAATGTCTTCGCGCAGATAGCTGCCTTGCAAGGCCACGCCAAACGGCGCGATTTGCCCCGGCCGGACTCCGACCGAAGCCGTGCCCTGCTGCGTGAGCGAATGGCCGAACAGATCGACCGGCGCGCCGCCGCCGGCCGGAACGTAGGCGTGGATCTGGTCGATCTCGTTGTACCCGACGTTGTAGGCCGCCTTCACATCGAGATTGCCCGCACGCGTGGTCAGCGAGGGTCCGCCATAGACCGACCAGATCTGGTAGATCGAACCCACATTGTCGACCGGATTGAGCAGCGTGCCGCCACCCGACCCGATCGCCGAATGCGTGGCGAGGCCACCGAAATCGAACGACAGCGTTTGCGGCACGATTTGCGTGCGCAGCCGGGCAATGCCGGTGAACGTGTCGGACCCG
>CAITOD010000102.1 GCA_903893935.1 uncultured Sphingomonadales bacterium | reverse complement strand
TTGCGCGGCACGCCGGCGGTCACGATGATAACGTCTGCCCCTGCAATATCGGCATAGTCGTTCGAACCGGTGATCTGCGCGTCAAACCCTTCGACCGGGCCGCACTGCGACAGATCGAGCGCTTTGCCCTGGGGCACCCCTTCGGCCACGTCGAACAGGACGATGTCGCCAAGTTCTTTCTGCGCCGCGAGGTGGGCGAGCGTGCCGCCGATATTGCCGGCGCCGATCAGCGCAATTTTCTTGCGAGCCATGCTGTACGGTCCTTTCCCGTAAGTCGCGGGACTGAACAAAAGCCACGTTGTCGCCCGTCGAGAGCCTGCCCATGTCCCGCATGACAGGAGGGCTCCCGGTGGGGTGGGCCGGTCCGTAAGCCTGTGGCCGGGCGATTGCAAGGCGATAAAGGCGGCTGTTCACGGGTTTTTATGATAACGGTTCGCATTATCAAAAAGGCGGGCACGCGCGGTTTGTGCCGCTTTCGCGCGTCAGTTCCCTCTAGCGCACCGTCGATATGCGCAGCAACCCGATGCTGATCCGAAGCGCACCCATCTTGGTGCAACCGGGCCTGGGCAGAGCCTGATCAGCCCAGCATGCGGCTGATTTCTTCCCACCAGCGCGCATCGAAATCGTCGCCGCGGGCATTGGCATTGGCCGCCGCGCGACGCGCGCGATCGGCAGCGGCCAGCCCGTGCGCGGCAAACAGGCGGAGCGCTGCCTGGACCCGTTCATCGCCCATCACTTCGCAAGCGACGACTCGCGTGGTGCTGCTGCGCTGGTTGTCGTTTTCGGCCCACGGCCAGCCGCGCCGCGAAGGGCGGACGAGCACCGGCGAGATCATTCCGTAACGGGGGGCAAAACGCAGCATGATGGGGCTCCTCGAGGCGGATCGTGCAGAACTGGACCGGTTCCTTAGCTGCGCAGGCATGAAAACGTGGTGAGACGACGCGGTAAACAACTGGCAAACGCGTGCCGTCCGTGCGCGCCTTCGCGTCAGGCGCCGGGCTGGCGGATCCAATGCGCGGCGTTGTCGTATTGCTGTTCCGCATCGGGGCGCACGGTACCCGAGCCGGGCAGGATATGGCTGCGCTCGGCCGGATCGGCGGCAGGCGCGGCGCCGTGCGGCAGCGGTTGCTGCCCGAACGAGGCGCCGGCGCGCACGATCGCCGGATCGGTTGCGACCGGCGCAGACGTCGCCACAGCGGCGCGCAGCGCGGCAAGACGGCCGGCCTCGAACGCCTTTTCAAGCACGAGCGGATCGGCAAAATCGGCCCCGGTCGATACCCAGCTGTGCGGATGGGGGGCCGCAAGTGGCTCGCCCCCGGCATAGACCGCGTTGAACGCGCGCGGCGTCCCGGCACTCCCGCTCCAGCGATAGAACCGGTGCGCGCCGATCGTGCCGAGAAAGGTCATGCTGTCGGCCCAGCCGGGATGGACCGCGCTGGTGTGGTAATGCGTCGCGAGCCCGATCGGTGCATAGACCGATCCGGCGAGGGCGGCCTCGGCCACGCGCCGTGCGCGTTCCCACCACACGGCCATCGGTGGCCGCGCAAGCGAACCGTCGCAGGCAAAGCTGAACTGGCAGCCGGGGCGTTCGGACCCTTGATAGACCACCCCGCACACCGTTTTGGGAAAGGCCGGGTGCATGACCCGGTTGAGCACGACTTGCGCCACCGCGCGCTGGCCTTCGTCGGGTTCGCGCGCGGCCTCGTAATAGATCGCTGCGGTCAGGCATTGCAACGCGCGCGACTTGTCGAGCGAGGTGCCGGCAGACAGCACCGGCCTCGCCGCCGGGCCGATTGCCGGCGCCGGCACTGTGGCGGGATCGGCGTCGGTGTGGGTACCGGCCAAGGCATGGCTCCACGCCGCGGCGCCATCTTGCGCGCGGGCGCTGACAACGCCGCGCGGGTCGCCCCAGCCGATCACGGCCAGGAGCGCCGGCACGGCGCCGGCCAGCGCGATCACCGCCAGCCGCCAGCGCAGGCGCGACCGCGGTTTCAGCCTCGGATTGGTCGCGGTTGGAGGTGCGGCGACATGGGGACCGGCGACATCGGGTGCGGCGACATCGGGGGCGGCAGGCGGCTGCGCGCCGCGCGGCAGGGCCGACGCAGGGGGCAGCTTGACCGGCCGGTAATCGATGTCGAGCGGCATGGGGGTCCACTTGTGGCAGGCGAGCCAAGCCCTTAGCCGGTTTTGCGGCTTCGCGCAGCGGTGATCATCGGGTTGTATCGATACGCGACAGGGCCCTGCCAAGCGATTAACCGGATCGCAGCTCTCGGGGTTGTTCCCGGGAGGGAGCAGGGCTATCCGGGCCTGCTTGAACAGGGCCCGTTCTGGCAGGGAGTGCGTGATGACCCGGCTGACGCTTGCGCGCTTCGCTGCCCGGGCCGCGCTTGGCCCGGCCCTGGCGCTGGCGGGCATGGCGGCGCATGCCGCGCCGCCGCGCATTGTCTCGCTCAATCCGTGCAGCGATGCGATTCTTGTTGAAGTTGCCGATCGCGCGCAGATTCTCGCGCTGTCGTCGTACAGCCGCGATCCGGCCTCATCATCGCTGCTGCCCGGCGTGGCCGCGCGCTATGGCGTAACGCATGGCACGATCGAGGAAGTGATCGCGCTGCAACCCGATCTGGTAATCGATGGCGCGTTCGTGCCGCCCGCCACGGCGGCTGCGTATCGCCGCATGGGGTTGCGGCTGGAAACATTGGGCACGCAGCGCACGGTGGCCGATGCCCTGGCCGATGTGCGGCGTCTGGCAGCGCTTGCCGGCCATGCCGATCGCGGCGAAGCGCTGGCACGGCGGATCACGGTGGCGCTGGTCGCTGCGGCGCCGCCACCGGGGCAGGCACCGGCGCCGGCGGTGCTGTGGGAATGGGGCGGGATGGTCGCCGGGTCCGACACGCTGATCGGCGATCTGCTCGAACGCACCGGGTTTGCCAATCTGCCCGCGCGCGAAGGCTATCGCCAGGCCGATCTCTACCCGATCGAGCGCCTGCTGGCGCACCCGCCGCGCATTATCCTGACCGTGGGCGATGATCGTACGCTGCACCACCCGGCGTTGCGCGCGCTGACCGGCACGCTGCGCGCCGGTTTCCCGCCCGCGCTGCTCTATTGCGGCGGGCCGAGCATTATCCGCGCGGCGCAGCGGCTGGCCGCCTTGCGCCGGAGCCTCGGCTGATGGCGCTGCGCTGGTGGATCGTGCTCATGGCGCTGCTGGCGCTGGCGTTGCCGCTGTCGTTGCTGGCGGGGCAAGTGTGGATCGACCCGTTCGGCTCGCCGGTGCGCAATGCGCTGCCGATCCTGATCGAATTGCGCAGCCCGCGCGCGGTGCTGGCGCTGGTGATCGGCGGCGGGCTGGGTGCTGCGGGGGCGGCAATGCAAGGGTATTTGCGCAATCCGCTTGCCGATCCCGGGTTGTTCGGGATTGCGCCACTGGCGGCGCTCGGCGCGGTCCTGTCGTTCTGGACCGGGGCTGTGGCGCAGCAATGGACTTTGCCGCTGTTTGCCTTTGGCGGCGCGGCGCTGGCGATGGCGCTGCTGGTCCTGATCGCGGGCCGCGGCGCGGATGGCGGGATCGGACGCGGGGTTACGCTGTTCACGCTGGCGGGGATGATGATTGCCAGTCTGGCGGGCGCGCTGACCAGCCTGGTCATCAGCCTGTCGCCCAATCCCTTTGCGCTGAGCGAAATCGTGACCTGGCTGATGGGCGCGCTCGAAAACCGCAGCTGGCACGATGTCGCGCTGTCCGCACCACCGACGCTGCTTGGCGTGTTGCTGCTGGCGCGCACCGGGCGCGCGCTCGACGCGCTGACGCTGGGCGATGCTGCGGCGCGCTCGCTGGGGGTCGTTCCGGCGCGGCTGCAGGCCATGATGGTGTTCGGCGTCGGGCTGGTGGTCGGCGCGGGCGTCGCGGTGGCGGGGATAGTGGGTTTTGTCGGGCTGATCGTGCCGCATCTGGTGCGCCCGCTGACCGACCAGCGGCCCGGTTCGCTGATCGGGCCGAGCGCGCTGGCGGGTGCGCTGCTCGTGCTGGCGGCCGATTGCGCGTGCCGCCTCATGCCGCTGACCGGCGGCGAATTGCGGCTGGGCATCGCGCTCAGCCTGATCGGCGCGCCGTTTTTCCTGATGCTCTTGCTGCGCATGCGGCGGGACTGGGCATGATGCTGCGCGCGCATGCGCTGACGGTGCCGGGGCGGCTCGAAGGGGTTTCGGTGGACCTTGCGCCGGGGCAGGTGACCGCGATCGTCGGGCCCAACGGGGCGGGCAAATCGACGCTGCTGGCAGCGCTTGCGGGGCTGATCGCGGGCGATGTCAGGCTGGGCGACCGGCGCCTGTCCGCCATGGCGCCGCGCGAGCGTGCGCAGGCGATCGGCTATTTGCCGCAGGGCGGCGATGTGGCGTGGAACCTGTCGGTTGAAACGCTGGTCCGCCTCGGTCGGCTGCCGCACCGCACCGCCAAGGCAGTTGACGATGTTGCGGTGAAAAATGCCTTGCGCGACATGGCGCTCGATACCCTTGCACACCGTCCCGTCGGTACGCTGTCAGGCGGCGAACGCGCGCGCGCCTTGCTGGCGCGCGTGCTGGCGGGTGCGCCTGGCTGGGTGCTGGCCGACGAGCCGCTGGCGAGCCTTGATCTGGCGCATGCGCGCGCGCTGCTGGCGCATTTCCGGCGACTGGCGGGTGCTGGCAATGGCGTCGTTCTGGTGCTGCACGATCTGGCGCAGGCGATGAACCACGCCGATCAGGTGCTCGTTCTCAACCATGGCCGGGTTGCGGCGGCTGGACCTCCCGACCAGTCGCTCGACGCGGGCGTGATAGCGCGCGTCTGGCATATCGAGGCACAGTGGCTGGGTTTGCAAGGAGCACGCGCCCTCGCGTATGGTTCGTCCGCCGGCTGACCTGAACGACGCTCAAGCCGCCACCGCCGCTGCGGCCAATTCAGGTTGTGCCTCGATCACTTTGAGATAAGCGCGCACCGCAGGCGGCGGCATTGTGCGGCCGATTTCATATTGGCGGATATTGGCCAGCGGAATGCCGTAGCGCTGGGCGAATTCGGACTGGGTAAGGCCAAGCGCCGCGCGCAGTCTGCGGATGCGGCGGCCCATCAGGCCGCGTTCGACGCCTGCTTCGGAAATGGGGAAGTCGTCGGGATCGTCCGGGTCAGCGGGGATCGCGATAATATGCTCTTTGTTCACCTGGGTTGCTCCTCCGGACAGAGATCATGCGGACTGATGTGCCGCGCCATACATGGACTGTTGTCCATAGCTTGCCTTCGATCAGACCAATGGCCTTGAATCGGACCTCGCCGTCGACCGGGCGCGATGATCCGATCACGATATGGTCACTATCATCGAACACCAAGGCGCCAAATGCCAGAGACACTCCGTGCTTGGCCAGATTGCTGGCGTCCTTGACCGCATCAAACTCGATATCCACTGACAGGAAACTATGTATTTCGCATAGCCCGATCAAGCGAAATTGCATCCGGGGTGCACACACTCAAACTATCGGGATGCAAGGGCCGATGGCCCTTGCCCGCCGGAGGCAAACATCATGCCCCCTTTTCAGCTTGCCCCGTGCCCCACGCATGCCAAAGCACCCCAACGCGCGGCTTGCGTGAATCGAACAAATATGGAACACGCGCTTTCATGTCCCTCAATACGATTTCGGTGCGCGGTGCGCGCGAGCACAATCTCAAAGGCTTTGATATCGATCTGCCGCGCGATGCGCTGATCGTGATTACCGGGCTGTCGGGGTCGGGCAAATCGAGCCTGGCGTTCGATACGATCTATGCCGAGGGGCAGCGGCGTTATGTCGAGAGCCTGTCGGCTTATGCGCGGCAGTTTCTGGAAATGATGCAGAAGCCCGATGTCGAACATATCGACGGGCTGTCGCCGGCGATTTCGATCGAGCAGAAGACCACCAGCCGCAACCCGCGCTCC
>CAITOD010000101.1 GCA_903893935.1 uncultured Sphingomonadales bacterium | reverse complement strand
CCGCGGTGGTGCGCGGCAGCTATCACGCGGTGGTGGTGGTCGACATGCCGTTCGGCAGCTACGAAGCCTCGCCGCAGGCCGCGTTCAACAATGCCGCGCGCGTGCTCAAGGAAACCGGCTGCGATGCGATCAAGCTCGAAGGCGGCGAAGTCATGGCCAAAACGGTCGATTTCCTCGTCCAGCGCGGCATTCCGGTGGTCGGCCATGTCGGCCTGACCCCGCAGGCGATCAACGTACTGGGCAATTACAACGCGCGCGGGCGCGACGCGGCCGAGGCGGACAAGATCATCGCCGATGCGCGCGCACTCGAAGCCGCCGGCGCGTTTGCGATCGTGATCGAAGGCGTGGTCGAACCGCTCGCGGTGGCAATCACCGAGGCGCTCGGCTGCCCGACCATCGGCATCGGCGCTTCGGCCCGCTGCGACGGCCAGGTGCTGGTGACCGAAGACATGCTGGGCATGTTCGAACGCGTGCCCCGCTTCGTCAAACAATACGGCACGATTGCCGCCTCGATCAGCGAGGCCGCCGCCGCTTATGCCACCGATGTGCGCAGCCGCAGCTTTCCCGGCGCCGAACAGACTTATCCGGCGCGCGCGCCCAAGCCGGCATGACCGCACTTGCCATCGGGCGAGGCTGACGCTTGCGCCAGTTTGCCGGATCGTTGCTGTTTTGCGCCGTCGCCCTGCTGGCAGCGCTTGGCTATGGCTGGCTGACCACCGGGTCGGTCGCTGCCACAGCCGCGATGGTCTGGGTGGTGCTGGTGCTCGGCGTGCTCGAAGTGTCGCTGTCGTTCGACAATGCCGTGGTCAATGCCAAAGTGCTGGGGACGATGCCGCGCGTGTGGCAGGACCGGTTTCTGACCTGGGGCATGGTCATTGCGGTGTTCGGCATGCGCGTGGTGTTTCCGCTGGCGATCGTCGCGGTGACCGCAGGCCTCGGACCGGTCGATGCCCTGCGCCTGTCGCTGACCGATCCGGCGCGCTACGAAGCGCTGATCGGCGGCGCACATGGCGCGATTGCCGGGTTCGGCGGCGCATTCCTGCTGCTGGTCGGGCTCGATTATTTCCTCGATCCCGAAAAGACCGTCCACTGGATCGGCTGGATCGAACGCCGGCTGGCCGCGCTCGCGCTGGTACGCGCCGCAGCGATGGCCTGTGTCATCGTGCTCCTGCTGGCGGCCGCGCATGGCCTGCCCGATCATGCCGCGCTGGTGTTCGTCAGTGCCGGGCTGGGCGGGATCGTGGCGCATATCGCGGTCGATGCGATCAGTACAGTGCTCGAGGCGCGCGAGCAGGCGCGGCAAGTCGCGGGCGTCATGGTGCGTTCGGGCCTGGGCGGCTTTGTCTATCTCAATGTGCTCGATGCCTCGTTCAGCTTTGACGGGGTAATCGGGGCGTTTGCCCTGTCGAACAACATGGTGATCATTGCGCTCGGCCTGTCGGTAGGCGCCATGTTCGTGCGGTCGATCACGCTGCTGCTGGTGCGCCGCGGCACGCTGGCTGCATATCGCTTTCTGGAACATGGCGCGTTCTGGGCGATTGTTGCGCTGGGCGCGATCATGCTGGCCTCGGCCCGGTTTGTCATACCCGAGACAGTGACCGGGCTGATCGGCGCAGTGCTGATCGCACTGTCGCTGTGGGCTTCACCGCGCGGGGGCGATCAAGGCATTTAACCCACCTCCGTTCGTGCTGGGCATGCCGAAGCAAGTGCGCAACAGATGAGGAGAGGTTGGCGCGCATGCTTCGACAGGCTCAGCACGAACGGGGGTTTGAAATGGGGGTATGGGGATTGCGGTGGCTCGATGTTGCCCTCAGGCGCTCCCCCCAGCCCCCGCGAGCTTTGGCGCGGGAGCGGGCGTGGCGTAGAAGCGCGGCGCCGGGGCGGGCATGACCATGCCAGCGTCTTCGACAAAGGTGCCGCGAGCAGCGTTGTGCGGGTGGTTCGGCGCTTCGGCAAGGCTCAGCACCGGGGCGAAGCATGCGTCGGTGCCATCGAGCAGCGCACACCATTCGTCGCGCGTGCGGGTCAGGAACAGGGCGGCCAGTCTGGCTTTCAGATCGCCCCACGCCGCAGGGTCCATCTGACGGGCAAATTCGGGATCACCCTGCAACCCGGTGCGTTCGAGCAGGATCGCGTAGAACTGCGGCTCGATCGACCCGATCGAAATCCATTTGCCGTCGGCGGTTTCATACGTGTCGTAAAAATGCGTGCCGCCATCGAGCAAGTTGACCCCGCGCTGGTCACGCCACTGGCCATTGCCGAAAAAGCTCCAGGTCATTGCCGACAGGATCGCCGCGCCATCGACCATCGCGCAATCGACCACTTGCCCCTGCCCGGTGCGCAGCGCCGAAAAGACCGCCGCCATCACGCCGAACGCCATCATCATGCCGCCGCCGCCGAAATCGCCCACCGCGTTGACCGGAAACACCGGCTTGCCGCCCGCCGGACCATACGTGTGCAAGGCGCCCGACAGCGCAATATAGTTGATATCGTGCCCGGCAAGCGGCGCCATCGGCCCGTCCTGCCCCCAGCCGGTCATGCGCGCGAACACCAGCCGCGGATTGTCGGCCAAGAGCACGTCGGGCCCCAGCCCCAGCCGTTCCATCACCCCGGGGCGGAACCCTTCAACCAGCGCATCGGCGCCGCGCGCCAGTTCGCGGATCTGCGCAATCGCCGTCGGGTCCTTGAGATCGAGCGCCAGCCGTTCGCGATTGCGATTGAGAATGTCGCGATTGCCCGCATCGCCGAACCGGCCACCGTTACCCGGGCGCTCGATCCGGATCACCCGCGCACCGTGATCGGCCAGCATCATGCAGGCAAATGGCCCGGGCCCGATCCCGGCAAATTCAAGCACAGTCAACCCTTCGAGCGCGCCGGGCATAGCCATTTACTCCACAAGTTTAATCGACCGATTGAATTTGCGGACTAGCCTGCAACCGGTGCCGCTGTCGAGGGGATTTCGGCGCCGCGCGCCAGCATCGCGCGGCGCAGCGCCGCGAGTGCGCGCACGCGCGCCGGATTGCCGGCCCAGCCCGCCGCGAGCAGCGTCATCGCCACTGCGCTTTGCGGGTTCTGCGCGAGATAGCGCGAGGTCATGCCGTCGGCGTCGCCCGCACGCCCCACCGCACGCAGCGCTGCATCCATGCGCACCAGGATCGCTTCGTTGAAGCGGATCGCGGCCGCCTGCTGGTAATCGGACAGCGCACCACGCGCATCGCCGCGGATCATGCGGCAATCGCCGGCCAGCAGCTGCGCATCGGCATTGCCGGGGTTTTCATCGCTCAGCCGGTCGGCCAGCGGCTGCGCGGCGTCGGCCCGGTGCGCGGCAATCAGCGCGCGCACATAAGGCACGGCGTTGGCGGCTGCGTGCGGATTGTCGGCATAGCGCGACTCGAGCACCGCCAGCGTGCCATTGCCGGCGAGTGCCACGGGCGATGCCGTCCCGGTCATTGCGGCCGCGCGCGCGATCAGCGCTTCGCCTTTCGCGCGGTCACCCAGCCGGGTCCAGGCGGTCCCGACCAAAGCGACCAGATCGGGCCCGGCGCGGCCGGCCGCGACATCGTCATCGAACCGGCTGGCGAGCGCCCGCCACTCGGCATTGGCGGCAAGCGCGCGGGCCAGCACATGCTTTGCCAACCCGTTATCAGGCTGGAGCGTGACCAGCCGTTCAAGCGTTTCAACCGCCACAGCCTTGTTGCCGACGCGCATTTCGAGCACGCCGCTCAACAGCATCGCAGCGGGCATGTCGCGAAAAGCCGACCCGGTGCGCTGCAGGATCGACCGGGCAAGCTCCGCCTGGCCGGCGCGTGCCGCAAGCACCGCTTCCATCAGCCGCGGCCGCTGGCTTTTCGGATCGACCTCGGCAAGCTTGCGCGCGACCACCAGCATCGCCCGGTATTGTCCGAGATCGCCCAGCGTCGAGGCATACGCATCGAGCAGCGCAGGCTCGTCGGGATGGAGCAGCAGGGCATCTTCAAACCACGGCAGAGCCGCCGCCAGCCCGTATTGCTCGCGGATCAGCAGGCCGCGCATCGCCAGTGCGCGCGGGTTGCCCGGATCGAGCGTGACCGCGCGGTCGGCCGCAGTCACGGCCTGCGCCTGTTCGCCGCCGGTAAACCGCATTGCGGCAATCGAGACCCACAGATCGGCGTCGTTGGGTGTGACGCGCAGCGCCTGGTCAAACGCCGCCGCCGCCTGGCCCAACTGGCCGCCTGCCAGCGCAATCTGCCCGCGCACGCGCCAGCCCAGCCCGGCGCTGTCGGGGCTCAGAGCGCCACTATCGAGCGCGCGCGCCGCGCCAGCGCCATCGCCCTGCAGCAGCAGGGCTTCGGCCAGCCAGGCGCGCAGCGCATCGCCGGCATGCGTTTTTGCGATCGCCTGGCGCAAGCCAATTTCGGCGCTGACCGGGTCGTGCCGCGCAATCGCCGCATCGGCTGCCTTGCGCGCATCGGCGATGGCGCTTTCACCGCCGCTGGCCATGCCGGCAGAGCCAAGCGCGAGCGTGGCCAGGATCGCAAGCCTGAGGCGACCGGATCGCCGCTCAGACCGCAAAAACGAAAGCCGGCGCGCGGTCATCTTGCGTCAATGCTGCAAATCATACTGTTTGAGCAAGTCATACAGCGTCGGGCGGCTGATCCCGAGCAGCTTTGCAGTGCTCGAAATATTGCCTTCGCTGCGCGCCAGCGCGTGGCGTATCATCCGCCGGTCGGTCGCTTCGCGCGCCGATTTGAGATTGAGCGTCTGGTCTTCGGCATCGCCCGGCTCGGCCAGATCGAGATCGGCGGCGGTG
>CAITOD010000100.1 GCA_903893935.1 uncultured Sphingomonadales bacterium | reverse complement strand
GCCGGGTCTATGCACTGGGTCAGGGCGGGCGCATGGCCGCCTACGAACTGGTCACCGGGCAGCGCATCTGGGAGCTCAATCTGGCGGGCATTTCCACGCCGGCGATTGCCGGTGAGTGGATCTTTACGCTGACCGACGAAGACAAGCTGCTGTGCATCACCAAAAGCACCGGCAAAGTGCGCTGGTTGTCGCAACTGCCGCACTGGCAGGTGCCCAAGAAGAAAAAGGGCGAGATCCTGTGGACCGGCCCGGTGCTCGCGGGCAACCGCCTGTGGGTCAACAGCTCTGAAGGCGTGGTTGCGTCGGTGTCGGTCGATACCGGCAAGATGACGCGGGCGTTTCGCCTCGAAGCCGGCTTTACGCTTGCACCGGTGGTGGCCAACAACACGCTCTATGTGCTCGACAACAGCGGGCGGATCACCGCCTACCGGTAAAGCACCGGTTCACCAATTGTTGGGGGCTATGGCGTATGGGTCGTGGGGCATGACCCAGGTTCCCGCCCGCCCGCCCAGCGATGTTTCCGCCGTTGTCGGCCTGTCGGGCCTCGCCGGGCTGCTGGCGTGGCTGTTCGTCTGCCGCAACTGGGGCGTGATCGCCGATGCGCTGGCTTTGCCGGGGCCGCACGAGCGGCTTGCGGGGCCGTTTGCGGCGCTTGCTGCGCTCGTCGCCTCGGGCGTGCCGATGGTCATGGTCTCGCTCCTGGTCGACAAAGTGCATTTGCGCGCCTCGACCGGGATCGACTGGGCGCATCCGCGGCGCTTGCGCGAGGTAGCCGATGTCTCGATCACCAAGCTCGCCGGGCTGTGGGCGACCTGGGCGCTGATCGCGGCGATCTATTGCCTGGGGCGCTGGTACTGGCGCAGCAATTACCTCTTTGCGATGGATGTGCTGGGCTACAGCGCGCCGCTGCTGTTTGTCGGCGCGGTGCCCTATGTGCTGTGGCTCGATCGCGTGCTGGTCAATCCGCGCGACGGGGCGTGGCATTTCGGCGCGATGCTGATCGGGCGCGAGGCCTGTGATCGGGCACAAGTGTGGGACCACTTGCGCGCCTGGGCGGTCAAAGGTTTCTTCATCGCGTTCATGCTGTCGATCGTCACGCTCGGCTTTACCGAAGAAGTGCGCGCCGATTTCGCGCATGTTGCGGGCGATCCGGTCAGCGTCGGCAATGTCACGATCGATTTCATGTTCATGGTCGATGTGCAGATCGCGATGGTCGGCTATCTGCTGACGGTAAAGCCGCTCGATGCGCATATCCGCAGCGCCAATCCGCTGCTCGCGGGCTGGGTGGCGGCGCTGATCTGCTA
The DNA here is from genome assembly GCA_903893935.1 of uncultured Sphingomonadales bacterium. Taxonomy (GTDB): domain Bacteria; phylum Pseudomonadota; class Alphaproteobacteria; order Sphingomonadales; family Sphingomonadaceae; genus Novosphingobium. The sequence continues at coordinate 547 of CAITOD010000100.1, read as the reverse complement.
CCCGCCGTTTATCCAGATGGGATCGGGCCAGGTGCTCGATTACCACACCAACACCGCCGACTGGTCCTACTGGCTTGCGGGACGCGATGCGCTGCTGTGGACATGGGCGGCGCTGCTGATCGTGCTGACGGCGATCTATGCCTGGGCCACGGTGGCGTTCGGCTTGCGCTTTTCCAACCTGACTTATCGCGGCGTGCTGACCAACGGGCCTTATGCGTGGACGCGGCATCCGGCCTATCTTTCCAAGAACACCTTCTGGTGGCTGCAGACGCTGCCGTTTCTCGCCACCTCGCATTCGCCGGTCGATGCGGTGCGCAACACCGTGACGCTGGCGCTGGTCAGCGGCGTCTATTACTGGCGCGCGCGCACCGAAGAGGCGCACTTGCTAGCCGCCGACCCCAAATACCGCGCCTATCACGCCTGGATGGCCGAACACGGCCCAATCACCGCCCCGCTGGTGCGCCTCGGCCGCCTGCTCGCGCGGCGGCGAGCCTAACACCATTCCACCCACCTCCGTTCGTGCTGAACCTGTCGAGCCGAAGGCCAG
>CAITOD010000099.1 GCA_903893935.1 uncultured Sphingomonadales bacterium | reverse complement strand
CATACAGCGGCGCGCGCAGCTGGGCCGCGGCCATCGGTTCGGAACGAATGTATTCGAGGAACCGCTCGCGGTCTTTTTCGGGATACTGCTGCGCCGCCTGGCGGATCAGCATGTCCATTTCCTGGTTGGTGATCACCACGCCATTGGCCTGGCCGATTTCGGACAGCAACAGGCCGAGCCGCACGCGGCGTTCGGCGATGCGGCGGTAATCGTCCTTTTCGGCCTCGATTTCCTTGAGCGCCGCTTCGGGATCGGCTTCGCCGCGCGCTTCCTGCAGCAGCTGCTGCCAGATCTGATCGAATTCGGCTTCGACCATCGATCCAGGCACGGCAAAATCGTGCCCGGCGGCAAGCACGTCGAGCAACTGGCGCTTCATCTGCGTACGGGTCAGCCCGGCCAGTTCCTGTTCGAGCTGACCGCGCATCAGGCCGCGCAGCTGTTCGATGCTTTCAAGACCCAGCTGTTTGGCAAATCCGTCGTCGGCCACGAACTCGCCTGCAACTTTGACCGCTTTGACTGTCACGTCGAACGTTGCGACCTGGCCTTTGAGGTTTTCGGCCGGATAATCTTCGGGAAAAGTAACCGTGATGGTGGTTTGGTCGCCCGCTTTCACGCCGACCAGCTGTTCCTCGAACCCGGGGATGAAACGCCCCGCGCCAAGCTCAAGCGGGGCGTCTTCGGCGCTGCCGCCTTCGAACGGTTCGCCATCGAGCTTGCCGACGAAATCGATCACGATCTGGTCGCCGTCGCGCGCCTCGGCGCCTTCGCCGCCATCGACGTAGCTTTTCTGGCCCTGCGCAATCCGTGCGATCGCTTCATCGACTTCGCCATCGCTGACCGGCACGACCAGCTTTTCGAGCGTGAGCCCGTTGATCGACGGAGCTTCGATCACCGGCAGCACTTCGAGCGAGACGGCCAGTTCGGCGTCTTTGCCCTGATCATAGCCATCGGCGAGCGACACTTCGGGCTGGGTCGCCGGGCGCAGGCCCTGGGTGGCGACCAGCGAATCGAGCGCTTCGCGAATCGAGGTTTGCAGGGCTTCCTGATGCAGTTGCGGGCCATGCAGCTTGCGCACAAGATTGGCCGGAACTTTGCCCGGACGGAACCCCGGCATGCGCACTTGCGGCGCGATCTTGGCAACTTCTCCATCAACCCGCGCGGCGATATCCGAGGCCGGAATGGTCACGGAATAGGCGCGTTTCAGGCCCTCGTTGCTGGTTTCGACGATCTGCATTGCGGTAAGATCCAACTCTCTTGTCGATGGCGTGTCATGTGCGAAAAGACCGAGCCGGCCGACGGCTCTGGTGCGGGCGAAGGGACTCGAACCCCCACATCTTGCGATACTGGAACCTAAATCCAGCGCGTCTACCAGTTCCGCCACGCCCGCGTCCGGCGAAAGGCGAGCGACGCCCCTATCGCAGCAGCAAAAAAAGGGCAAGCCTTGGCGCGGGCGCGCTGATCAGACGCCCTTTGGCGCGAGGCCGAACAACAGCGCCAGCCAGCCACTGCGCGGCGGCGACGCGGCATCGGGGGTTTCCACCGGCTGCACCGCCCCCGCGCAGGCGAGGCAATAGGCCTGCGCGCCGTGCCCGCCGAGCAGGCGATCAAGGTCGCCCGCCAGCTGCCCGGCCAGCGCGTTGCGTGCATTGGCAAGGCGGCCGACCAGATCGGCGCTCGCATCGTCGTCGGCGGTGTCGCTGTCGTCCGCGAGGATCTGTTGCAGCACACCGCTGAACGAATCCGGGTTTTCGCCCAGATAGACCGGGTGCCACTGCGCCGCGCCGGCGCGATGCGCAGCCCAGGCCACGGCCTGGTCGAGATCGCCGAATTCGTCGACGAGCCCCAGCTGGCGCGCGGTCCCGCCGTCCCAGATCCGCCCCTGCCCGATCTTGTCGATCGCTTCGGGGGTCTTGTGGCGCGACGCGGCGACCAGCCCGACAAAGCGGCGATAACCCATGTCGATTTCGGACTGGATCACCCCTTCGGCCATCGGGCTGAGCCCGCCGAACACATCGGGTTGGGCCGACAAAGGCGTGGTGCGGATGCTGTCGGTTCCCACGCCGAACCGGCCAAGTGCTTCTTCAAATGTGGGGACAATCGCAAAAATGCCGATCGATCCGGTGATTGTCGCAGGCTCGGCAAAGATCCGTTCGGCGGGCGTCGACACCCAGTAACCACCGCTCGCCGCAAGCGAGCCCATCGACACCGCGACCGGCAAATGCCTGGCCTTGAACCGCGCAATCGCCGCGCGAATGCGCTCGGACGCGAGCACCGATCCGCCCGGCGAATCGACGCGCACCACCATCGCTGCGTAATCACCGCTGGAGGTTGCCTTGTCGATCAGTGCGGCAATCCGATCGCCGCCCGCTTTGCCGGGGCCGGCATCGCCGTCGACGATTTCACCCGCGACCGTTACCACCGCGATCGCCTTGCCTTGCCTCGGCTGCGACAGGCTGGCGAGATAAGCGCTGTATTTGGTTGCCTTGTACGCGCCCAAAGGACCAGACTTGTCAGCGCCGACGAGTTCGGCGACGTGCTGGCCGAATGCCACTTTATCGCCGATGCGATCGGCAAGCCCGGCGGCAAGCGCTGCCTTGGCCGCGTCTCCACCCGAAGCCGCCAGCCATTTGACCGGATCGCTGGTGACAAGCGCAATCTGCGCACGCGGGCGTGCCGCTTTCACTTCATCCTGCCAGTCGTGCCACAAAGCGCCGAACACCGCGTTTTCAGCCTCTTTGGCTTCGGGCGAGAAATTGTTGCGCACATAAGGCTCAACCGCGCTTTTGTAGGTGCCGACTTTGAACACGTGCGCCTTGATCTTCAGCCGGTCGAGCAGATCGTGAAAGAACAACCCGGTTCCGCCGGGCCCGCGCACCGTTACGCCGCCAAGCGGATCGACCCAGATCTCGTTGGCATGCGCGGCCAGCAGCAGGGCAGAATCGGTGTACAGCACCGCATGCGCCAGCACCGGCTTGCCGGCATGGCGAACTTTGTCGAGCGCTGCGCCAATGCGCGCCACCGTTACCTGGCTGGCGCCGCCGAAATCGTCGAGATCGAGCGTGACCGCACGCACGCGCGTGTCGTTTGCCGCCGCCTCGATCACGCGGGTCAGATCGTGCTCGACATATTGGTGATGCGCCTTGCCACCCGCCAGAAGCAGCGCGCTCGGGTCGATTCTCGCGCGTTCCTCCACGATCGGTCCGTCGAGCGTGATCGCCAGCGCACCGTCCTGCACGTGCCCGCCGGCGGGCTTCATCGACAGCGCGAGCGACAAGCCACCGAAAAACAGCAGCAGCAGGAGGAGCACCAGCCCATCCTTGATGGCGACGAGGATCTTCCAGACCGTGCGGGCAAATTTCATGGGGGATATCTAGATCGCAAAACCGCAACACGCCAGTCGAAACACTTGGCAGATGGGGCAACCCTGCCTAGGGACTTCGGTTCGATGCACCCGTCGATCCCCCCCGTTTCGTCGTTTCGCGAATATCCCGCCGGCGGGCTCGCTTTCGCACATCGCGATCTGACCGGGATCGCGCAACTGGCGCGTCACGAGATCCTCTATCTGCTCGACGAAGCCGAACAATGGCTCGCGCTGAACCGCCAGTCGCAAAAGCGCGCCGCGCTGCTGGCGGGGCTGACGATCATCAATGCCTTTTTCGAAAATTCGACCCGCACGCTGCTGTCGTTCGAAATCGCCGGCAAACGCCTCGGCGCCGATGTCGTCAACATGCATGCCGCCACATCGAGCGTCAAAAAAGGCGAAACGCTGATCGACACCGCGATCACGCTCAACGCGATGCGCGCCGATGCGATCGTGATCCGCCACGCGAGTTCGGGCGCGGTGCGGCTGATTGCGGGCAAAGTCGATTGCCCGGTGCTGAACGCCGGCGATGGCCAGCACGAACACCCGACGCAGGCGCTGCTCGACGCGCTGACGATCCGCCAGGCGCTGGCGCTGCCCCCGGGCAGCGATCTCAACGGGCTGAACGTGACGATCTGCGGCGATATCCTGCACAGCCGGGTGGCGCGATCGAATGTGCTGGCGCTGACCGCGCTCGGCGCGCAAGTGCGCGTCTGTGCGCCGCCCGCGCTGATGCCCGCCGAAATCGAGGCGATGGGCGTCGCGGTGTTCCACGATTTCAACGCCGCGCTGAAAGGCGCCAATGTGGTGATGATGCTGCGGCTGCAGCAGGAACGCATGCAGGGCCAGTTCATTCCCTCACCGCGCGAATACCGGCATCTCTACGGTCTGACGCTCGACCGGCTGGCGCGTGCCGAGCCCGATGCGCTGGTCATGCATCCGGGCCCGATGAACCGCGGCATCGAGATCGACAGCCAGGTCGCCGATCACCTGACACGCAGCCTGATCACCCAGCAGGTCGAATGCGGCGTGGCGATCCGCATGGCCTGTCTCGATGTGTTGACGCGGCGCGCGCGCGGTGTACCGGGCTGGCCGGCGCTGAGCGGAGCCCCGGCATGATCCCGCAGCCCATAACGATCACCAGCGGCCGGCTGGTGCTGCCGCAAGGCGCGGCGCTACCCGGCGCAATCCGCCTCGCCGAAGGGCGCATTGTCGCGCTGGGCGCGGTCACCCCCGAACCGGGCGACCAGGTGATCGATGCCGGCGGGCATCTGGTTACGCCCGGGCTGGTCGATCTCGGCGTGTTTGCGGTCGACAAGCCGGCGTTTCATTTCGGCGGAATTACGCGCGCCGCGCTGATGCCCGATCAGGGCCCGCCGCTCGACCATCCGGCGCGCGTGCGCTTTGCGGCACTTTCGGGCAAGCCCGACATGTGGGTTCATCCGCTCGCGGCGGCGACGCGCGGGCTGGAAGGGGTAGAACTCGCCGAACTGGCGCTGATGCGCGATGCGGGCGCGCGCGCGGTTGCGACGGGGCGGCACTGGATCGGCGATTCGGGCGTGATGCTGCGGCTGCTGTCGTATTGCGCCATGCTCGGCCTGGTGGTGGTTACGCATGCCGAAGATGCAGGCGTGGTCGGGCAGGCGGTCGCCACCGCGGGCGAAATGGCGACACGGCTGGGGCTGCCGAGCGCGCCCGCCGAAGCCGAAGCGCTGGCGGTGGGGCGCGACATTGCGCTTGCCGAAATGACCGGCGCGCATGTCCATTTCCGCCAGGTGACGACGGCACGCGCGCTCGATCTGGTGCGCGCGGCCAAAGCGCGCGGGCTGCGCGTGACGGCCGGGGTCAGCCCCGCGCATTTCATGCTGTCGGATCTCGAACTTGCCAATTTCCGCACGTTCTGCCGGCTGTCGCCGCCGCTGCGCCAGGATGCCGATCGCCGCGCGGTGGTCGATGCGATCGCCGACGGCACGATCGATGTGATCACTTCGGGGCACGATCCGCGCGGGCCGGAAGACAAGCGCCTGCCGTTTGCCGATGCCGAGCCGGGCATGGCGGGTGCCGAAACGCTCCTGCCGCTGACGCTGACGCTGGTGCGCGATGGCCGGATCGATCTGGCGCGCGCGTTCGATCTGGTCGCCGGCGCCCCGGCGCGGATACTGGGCGTGGACGCAGGCGTGCTGCGCGTGGGCGCAGAGGCCGATATCGCGCTGGTCGATCCCGAACGGCCATGGGTGGTCTCGTCGGACAAGATGGCGGCAAGCGCCGGCAACACGCCGTTCGACCGTCGCCCGGTCGAAGGCCGCGTGACCGCCCTGTTCAAGGGCGGCACGCGGATCAATTAACGCCGGGTTGCGTTCACTTTGCCGGGATGGGCCGGCGCCGGATGCGCGGCGGCCGGGCTGACCGGTGCGGGGGCATGCGCGGGTGCGGCCGGATGGGCAGAGCGCGCATCGCTTGTTTCCACACCGTTGACGTGCGCGGCAGCGTTGACCGCCATGACCAGGCACGTGCTGCCATGCGCGCGCAGCGATCCGCACAGCGATGCCGCCGATGCCTGTCCGGCAAAGCCTGCCGCCTGAACGCGCCAGAAATCGCGGCCGCGCACGGTGACTTTGGTGATCAGGCTGCGATGGCTTTGCAGACCGGGGTTGCGCGCGACAAAATGCTGCCAGGCGCGATGCGCCGCATCTTCGCTGTTGAACGCACCGAGCTGGACCAGATGCGTGCCCAGACCCTGTGCCGTTGCCGGTGCGGCCGCCGCTGCCGGTTTAGCAGAATGCTGCATGGCGACGCGGTTTGCAGCGGGATGCGCAGCGTAAATCGGTTGCACCACCGGATGCTGCACGAACACCGGCTGGGGCGCCGGGGCAGCGGGTGCTGCCAGCGGCGCTGGCGCGGTCAGATCGATCCGCGCGAGCGCGCCCGATGCGAGCGGGGTCTGGGCCGATGGCGCTTCAGCCGCAGGGGCCTGGGCCAGCGACTGCGGCACGGGGGTTTCGCCGGCCGCCTGCGCGGGAGCCGCAGCGGGCGAGGTCTTGTCGGCAGCGTTGGCGGGAAAATTGGCCAGCGCCAGCGCTTCGGGCTGGCCGCTGTCGGCCACCACCGGTGCACCGAGCAGGCCGGCGACGCGGCGGCGGGCATCTTCGGGGCGCGCCATCGACGCCCAGGCCTGCACGCGCGCGTCGACCAGATTGGCCGGAATGTCCTGGCCCGCCATGATCCGCGCTTCGCTCCACATCCCCGCCAGCGCATAGGCATAAGCAAGGTTCTGGCGCACTTTGGGAACGTTTTGCCCGCCGCGGATGGCAGTGGTCAACACGCCGATGCCGCGTTCGCTTTGCCCGGCCATCGCCAGCGCGAGGCCGAGATCGGCCGCCGGCATCACATCGCCATAAGTGTTGATGGTATCGAGCGCGGCGCTGTTGTGGCCCAACGCGAGATCGGCCAGCACGAGGCCGATGGCCGCGCGGCTGCTGTCATCGCCAAGGCCGATCGCGTCGGCATAGGCCGTGCGCGCGGATTCGAAGCGACCGGCGCGCAAATAGGCATTGGCAAGCAGCAGGCGCAAGCTGGCGTTGCGGCCATCGAAGCGCACTGCGGCTTCGGCCAGCGCGACCGCGCGCGCGGCCTGGCCTTTGTCGATTGCCGAGTGAACCTGGCGAGCCACTTTGTCGGGATGTTCGGCATGGCTGGAACAGCCGCCAAGCAAGGCGACCCCGGCAATGCCTGCTGCGAACAGGGCGCGGCGTGGCAGCGCACCCTGGCTGGCGGCGATACGGAGAAATCGGTCGGTCATGGCTGGTTTCCGGTCGTGGCAAGGGCGGGCACGTCGGATAGCCCGACGCTGTAACATTCAAGCGCTTCGATCATGACCTGCTGGGCGCTGCGGTGCTGCGCGCCGGCGATCTGGCGAAGCTGGCGATGGTGTTCGGCATCGAGCCGAAGCGTAAAGGCCACGCGTTTGCGCCTGGCCGGTTCAGCCGCGACAGCAACGGCCACCACTGACGCAGCCGGGGCCGGCTCGGCCATTGCCGGCGCGACCGATGCAGGCGCAGGCTCGGGTTCGGCCGTAAAGACTTGCGTCAGCCGCACGACCTGCCGGACCACTTCGGGTTCCGGCGCACGTGCCAGCGCCGGCGCGTCATCGGCACTGAACGCTTCATCGGCACTGAAAAGGGCAAACGACAATGGCACGCGGCGCGCAAGGCCGCGACGATCGAGCATCGTTGCGTCGAGCGAGGCGAGACGGCGGGTTCCAAGCGCGCGCATGGTCATGTCACGACCCGATCATGCGGCGGCCGAAGCCTCCGCTTGCGGCGCGCGGCGCGGCGCCCGAGGCGGCCGGGCCCTGCGGCACCGAAAACACCGTGCGACGGAAATTCTTTTCGAGCCGTTCAGACACATAAGTCCACAGCGCCGCCACTTCGGCGGCCGATTTGCCCGTCGGATCGACTTCCATCACCGTGCGGCCATCGATCATCGAAGCGGCAAAATCGGTGCGGTGGTGCAAAGTGACCGGGGCCACTGTGCCGTGCTGGCTGAGCGCGATCGCGGCTTCGGCGGTGATGCGCGCGCCTTTGGTGGCGGCGTTGACGACAAAGATCAGCGGCTTGCCCGCGCGGTCGCACAATTCGACGGTGGCGCCCACCGCGCGCAGATCGTGCGGGCTGGGCCGGGTCGGCACGACCACCAGTTCGGCGACCTGGATGACCGACTGGATCGCCAGCGTGATCGCCGGCGGGGTGTCGATCACGGCGAGCTTGAAACCCTGCTGGCGCAGCATGACCAGATCGGTCGCGAGCCGCGCGACGCTGGTCTGTGCCAGCGCCGGATAATCCGATTGGCGCTCGTTCCACCATTCGGTGGTCGAGCCTTGCGGATCGATATCGATCAGCACCACCGGGCCAGCGCCCGAGCGCTGTGCCTGCACGGCAAGATGTCCGGACAGGGTCGTCTTGCCGGACCCTCCCTTTTGCGATGCCAGAGCCAATACGCGCAACGCTGTTCCCCGTAATACCAGTGCGGTTGGGCAACAGCGATTCCACATCGCCGTCAACTTTCGGTTAACATCGCCCCGGTTGCGCCCATTCAGCGAAGAAAAGCGGCTTTTTGGGCCAATTTGTTCGGCCGCGACGCCATTTTGCCACGCTCACCGGTGGGCAATTGGCTTGGGGGCGATGACGCATGGTACGGATTCGTTTACCATACCCCAGCTATGCAGGCGGCATGGCGACAACGGCGCGGACGGGCATGGGCATGGCATTCAGACCACGGATTGCATTGGAGATTGTGTGGGGCGTCTGCGCCGGACTGGCGCTGTTGTGCAGCACAGCACTGCCGGCGCGCGCTGACGTCAAGGACGGGGTCGATGCGTGGGACCGCGGCGATTTTGACGCCGCCGTCGCGCAATGGCAGGCGCCGGCCGCCAAAGGCGATCCCGATGCGATGTTCAACATGGGCCAGGCCTACAAATTGGGCCGGGGCGTGCCCAAGGATCTGGCCAAAGCCGAAGACTACTACCGGCGCGCTGCGCAGAAAGGACATCTGCGCGCAGCCGACAACTTCGGCATCCTGCTGTTCCAGACCAACCGCCAGACCGAAGCGATGCCATGGATCACCGCCGGCGCCGATCGCGGCGAACCGCGCGCGATGTATATCCTGGGCATTGCCGCCTACAACGGCGATTATGCGCCCAAAGACTGGGTGCGGGCTTATGCGCTGATGACGCGCGCCGCGCAGACCGGGCTGCAGCAGGCAATCAACAGCCTCGCCGCGATGAACGATGCAATCCCGCTCGAGCAGCGCCAGCAAGGCGTGGCGCTCGCCGAAGAGCTCGACCGCAAGGCGATTGCCGCGCGCTCGAGCGCGATGGGTTCGGCCGATCTTGGCAGCAAACCTGCCGTTGCGGCGCCAGCGCCGGCACCGGCCCAGCGAGCCGACATTCCCCGCCCGGTGCGGGTGGCGGCGCGCGCGCCCGATGCGCCCGCCAATCCGGCGGTTGCCGCAAGGCCGGCTGCGAGCGCTGCTTCGGCCGGCGGCACGTGGCGCGTCCAACTGGGCGCGTTCGGCCAGAAAGAGCATGCCGATGCGCTGTGGGCCAAACTGCGCAGCCGTCCCGAAATCGCCGGCCATCCGCGCATCGATGCCGGAACCGGGGTCGCGCGGCTGATGGCGGGCGGCTATTCCGAAGCCGAGGCCAATCGCGCCTGCGCAGCACTCAAGGCCGCCGGTCTGACTTGTCTTGTCACCAGTCACTGAGCCGTCGCCTCACTCCGCACCCGCCGGACGGATTGCGGCAATCGATTTCGTGCGCGGCGTCGCCCTGCTCGGCATTCTGACGATCAATGTCACCGCGTTCTGGGGGCCGACGCTCGCCAGCTTCAGCCCGCATCTGCCGCGCGCCGAACCGGGCGGCGATGCGTGGTTCGTGATCGCTTTCGTGTTGTTCGAAGGCAAGATGCGCGCGCTGTTCACGCTGCTGTTCGGCGCCAGCATGCTGCTGTTCATCGACGCGGCCGACCGGCGCGGGGTGTGGGGTCCGGGCCTGCAGGCGCGGCGGCTCGGCTGGCTGGCGCTGTTCGGCTATGCGCATTATCTGCTGCTGTGGTGGGGCGACATCCTGTTTCCTTATGCGCTGTGCGCGCTTTGCGCGCTGCTGCTGTGCCGCGCATCGGCGCCCGCGCTGCTTGCCGCCGGGCTCACGCTGTTCACGGTCAGCCACGGCCTTGATGCGATCGGGGTCGTGCTGGGGATCGGCGCCGAACAGGCGGTGCTGGCAGGCCACGGCCTGCCCGCCGACCGTGCCGATGAAGCCGCCATGCTGGCGCGGATCGCGGCATCGATCGCGCAGGACCAGCGCATTCTCGCCGCCGGGTTCAGCGCGGCGATCCGGCTGCGGCTGACCGAGGCGCCGTGGTTGCCGTTCCAGACCGCCGGATCGACGTTTACCGAGACACTGCCGCTGATGCTGATCGGCATGGGGCTGCACCGCAGCGGCTTGTGGCAAGGCGCGTGGTCGCACGCTGCACTGGTGCGGCTCGCGGCGATCGGCATCGGCGCGGGCGCGATCACCACCGGCGCGCTCGCCGGGTGGATCGCCGCGCACGGCTTTCCGCCGCGCGCGATGCTCGGCGTGATCGCGACGCTGACTGCGTTTCCGCATCTGGCCATGGCGCTGGGCTATGCCGCAGGGCTGATGCTGCTCTGGCCCCGGCTGGCATCAACCCGCGCGGCGCGCGTGCTGGCTGCGACCGGGCGCACCGCGTTTACCAACTATCTCGGCACGACCGTGCTGATGACCGCGCTGTTTTCGGGCTGGGGGCTGGGCCTGGCGCAGACTCTGCCGCGCGGCTGGCTGCCGCTGTTCATTCCGCTCGGCTGGGCGGCGATGCTGGTCTGGCCGCAAGCCTGGCTGGCGCGCCACGATCAGGGGCCGCTCGAACTGCTGTGGCGGCGGCTGACCTGGCTGGGCATGCCGCAAGCCCCTGCGTTAACGCTTTGGCACCGCGCCGCGCGCTAATATAACGGGCAACGGGTGCAGCGAAGGACCGGCGATGGGTGCTGAACGGCAAGGTCAAAAGCGAATGCTGGCGGTTGCCGGCGGCGCAATTGTCGTGCTGATGCTGGCGCTCGGCCTGCACGAAGTGGCCGATCTCGCCGCGATCGAGCGATCCGCCCCTGTGCCCGCGCGTGCCGCCGCGCCAGCGCCTCGTGCCAGCGTGCCGCGGCCGGTCGCAGACAGTCCGTTCGTGGTGAAATCGATCCTGCCGATCCCCGGCCCGATCCGCTTTGGCGAGTATTACTGGGACGAGAGCAAAGGCGAACCCGGCCCGGTGGTGATAACCGTCGATCTGACCGCGCGCGTGCTGTCGGTGTTTGAAAACGGCCACGAAGTCGGCGCCACCGCGATTCTCAAAGGCTATGGCGACAAGCCGACGCCGACCGGTGTGTTTCCGATCACGCAGAAGGACGCAAAGCACGTGTCCAACATTTTCGACGCGCCGATGCCGTGGATGATGCGGCTGACCAACGACGGCGTGTCGATCCACGGCAGCAAAGTCGAACGCGGCTATGCCACCAACGGCTGCGTCGGCGTGCCCGATGCCTTTGCCGAAAAGCTGTTCCGGATCGCGCATCTGGGCGACAAAGTGATCATCACCGACGGCAAGAAACTCAATCTGGGCGACCCGATCATCACGCCGACGCAGGGTTAGGACATGCGGAGGCGAGTCTCGAAGAGGCCCTCCCCCTGAGGGGGAGGGTTGGGTGGGGGT
>CAITOD010000098.1 GCA_903893935.1 uncultured Sphingomonadales bacterium | reverse complement strand
CCGGCTGCGGCGAGCTCGCGCGGCCAGAACCGGTCGCGCCCGACGCGGTCGGCGAGGTATTCGAGAATGGCGAGGCTGTCCCACACCACATGGTCGCCATCCCACAGCAAGGGCACTTTGCCCGCCGAGGGCGCGATGGACGCCTGTGTGCGGCGCACCTCGTCCCAATCGGCGCCGAACAAGGGCACTTGTTCGACATCGAACGCGAGGCCGGACTGGCGGCACGCCAGCCATCCGCGCAACGACCAGCTCGAATACCTGCGATTGCCGATCACCAGTTTCATCGCCGTGCTCCAGGGCTTGTCAGATTTCCGAATCCTCGAGGATCGCCGCGCGCAAGGCGGCGATGCCCGCATGCTTTTCCGCCGACGTGATCATCACCCCGGGGTAGGCCGCGATATGTTTGCGCGCCACCGCTTCGGTCGCGGCATGCACCGCGGCCAATTCATCCGCGCGGACTTTATCGGCTTTGGTCAGCACGATGCGGTAGCCCACGGCGGCTTCATCGAGCATTGTCATCATGTCGAGATCGACCGGTTTGACACCGTGGCGCGAATCGATCAGCAACAACGTGCGTTTCAGCACGACGCGGCCGCGCAGGAAATCGCGCACCAGCTTGCGCCAGGCTTCGGTCACTTTGGGCGGCGCTTTGGCAAAGCCGTAGCCGGGCATGTCGACCAGCCGCAGCACGGTGGGATCACCCACTTCGAACCAGTTGAGTTCCTGCGTGCGCCCCGGCGTGACCGAAGCACGCGCGATCGACTTGCGCCCGGTCACCGCGTTCAGGAGCGAGCTCTTGCCGACATTCGACCGCCCGGCAAAGGCGATTTCGGGCTCGACCGGATCGGGCAGGAACTTGAGCGATGGTGCCGATTTGAGGAACTCGACCCGGCCTGAAAACAACGCGCGCGCGCGTTCTTCGAGCGCCATCAGGCGCAGACCCTCCGCATCGGGTCCGGTTGGCGATACCATGCGTCAGGCCTTCTTGCTGTCGCGCTTGGCCGCCCGGTCGATATCGGTCTGGTCTTTTTCGGCCTGCGCTTTCAGCTGCGGATGGCGCGCATAGAGATAGCGCTGCTGCGCGATCGTCAGCAGGTTCGACGTGGTCCAGTAGAGCAGCAGCCCCGAAGCGAACGACGACATCACGAACATCATCATCCACGGCATCACCGCCATGACTTGCTGTTGCGACGGGTCCATTGCGGCGGGTTGCAGCTTGAACTGCAGCCACATTGTCGTGCCGAGCAGAATCGCCAGCACGCCGATGCCGAGGTAGCCCGGCGGGGTGAACGGCAGCAGCCCGAACAGATTGAGCACGTGGCTGGGATCGGGCGCCGACAAGTCGTGAATCCACCACACAAACGGCTGATGGCGCATTTCGATCGTCATCGTCAGCACTTTGTACAAGGCAAAGAACACCGGGATCTGCAGAAACATCGGCAGGCAGCCGGCCAGCGGATTGACGCCTTCGGCCTTGTACAGCGCCATGACTTCGGCTTGCGCGCGCTGCTTGTCATCCTTGTAGCGTTCCTGGATCGCTTTCATTTTGGGCTGGATCGCGCGCATCGCCGCCATCGAGGCGAATTGGCGCTGCGCCACCGGGAACATCATTCCGCGCACCACCACGGTCAACAGGATGATCGCCAGGCCGAAATTCTTCGTGGCGTGGAACAGCCCGTCGAGCAGCCAGAAGATCGGTTTTTCGAACCAGCGGAACCAGCCCCAGTCGATCGCCAGCGAAAAATTGGGCACGCCGGTGGCCTCGTAAGCCTCGAGCACGCTGTTGACTTTGGCGCCGGCAAACAGGCGCTGGGTCTGCGTCACTGTCTGGTGCGGTGCAACAACCACGGGTTTGTAAAGCAGGTCGGCGCGGAACACATCGTCGCCGAGCGCGCGGAAGCTGCTGGCCGGGTGCTAGGCGGCATCGGGGAT
>CAITOD010000097.1 GCA_903893935.1 uncultured Sphingomonadales bacterium | reverse complement strand
GATCTCAACGAAATCGTGCTGTTCAACAAGCCCCGCCCGGTGCGATCGATGACGCGCAGCGAAGGCTGGACCGCGCAGACGATCGCCGACGATCTGATCCCGGCATTCCGCCCCGATTTCGCGCGCGCCACCGAAGTTTCGGCCGACGTGTTTCCCTACGACCCGATCTGAGGCGCGAGCGATGACCACCAACCCCGGCATGGACCCGGAAATTTTCGCCCAGTTCCACGCGCAGCTCGAACGCTATGTGCGCGAGCGGCTGGTGCCGGCCGAAGCCGAAGTGATTGCCAGTGACGCCATTCCCGAGGCGCTTCGGCAGGAAATGGCCGATATGGGCCTGTTCGGTCTGACCATGCCCGAAGAATACGGCGGCGCCGGGATGAACGTGTCGCAATATATCGAAACGATCCACACGCTGTCTTATGCGATGCCCGCCTATCGTTCGCTGATATCGATCAACCTCGGCATGGTCTGTTCGGCGATCAGGAATGCCGGCACGGCGGAACAGAAGGCGTATTGGCTGCCGCGTCTGGCCGCGGGCGAAGTCGCTTCGTTCGGGTTGACCGAGCCCGGATCGGGATCGGATTCGGCCGGGTTGCAGACGAGCGCGGTGCGCAGCGGCAACGGCTATGTGCTGAACGGCACCAAACGCTACATCACCAATGCACCGTTTGCCAAAGTGGGGCTGATCATGGCCCGGACGTCGAAGGAAAACCTGCCGAAGAACGCGCATGTCTCGGCGTTTCTGGTCCCGCTCGACAGTCCGGGCGTGTCGCGCGGCAAATCGGACAAGAAGATGGGCCAGTCGGGCAGCCACATCGGCGATCTGATGTTTGACGACGTGTTTGTGCCCGGCGACGCGCTGCTCGGCGGCGAAGAGGGCAAAGGGTTTGCCACCGCCATGCAGAGCCTCGACAACGGGCGGCTGTCGGTGGGAGCAGCCAGCGCCGGCTATGCCCGCCGCATGCTCGATACCGCGACGCGCTATGCCACCGAGCGCAAGGCGTTTGGCGAACCGATCGCCAATTTCCAGCTGATCCAGGCGATGCTGTCCGACAGCTATGCCGAAATCTATGCCGCGCAATGCATGATGCGCGACGCCATAGCCAAAGCCGATCAGGGCACCAAAATCCTCAAGGAAGCCGCCGCGTTCAAGATGTTCGCTTCGGAAATGTGCGGCCGTGTCGCCGATCGCTGCGTGCAGATCCACGGCGGTGCGGGCTATCTCGCCGAATACGAAGCCGAACGGTTTTTCCGCGATGCGCGGATCTATCGCATTTACGAAGGCACCACGCAAATCATGCAACTGGTGATCGCCAAGCAGATGCTGCGCGATTTCGCCGCCGGGCTGGGCTGAGGCCAATGTACCCGCTGCTCGCCGGCCTGTCGGTGATCGAGGCGTCGTCGTTCGTCGCCGCGCCGACGTGCGGGCTCTATCTTGCGCAAATGGGCGCCGAAGTGATCCGGGTCGACCAGATCGGCGGCGGCCCCGATTACCACCGCTGGCCGGTGACCGCCGACAACGCCTCGCTCTATTGGGAAAATCTCAACCGCGCCAAACGCTCGCTGGCGCTCGATCTCGGCCGCCCCGAAGCGCGCGAACTGCTGCAGGCATTGGTGCGTGCAACCGGGCAATTCGTTACCAATTTCCCCGCCAAAGGCTTTCTCGCGCACGATACGCTCGCCGAAGGGCGCAAGGACCTGATCACTGTGCGCGTGATGGGCTGGGCCGATGGCAGCCCGGCGCTCGATTACACCGTCAACAACGCGGTCGGCTATCCGATGCTGACCGGCGCCGGGCCCGATCCGGTCAATCATGTGCTGCCGGCGTGGGACTTGCTCACCGGGGCTTATGCTGCCTTTGCGCTGATGGCGGCGCTGCATCGCCGCGCTGCCAGTGGCGAAGGCGGCGAAGTGCGCCTGCCCTTGTCCGACGTTGCCATCGGAACGGTGGCCAATCTCGGCAGTCTGGCCGAAGTCATCACCACCGGTGCCGACCGGCCAAGGCTGGGCAACACCGTGTTCGGGCTGTTCGGCCGCGATTTCGTGACCGCCGACGGCGTGCGCACAATGATCGTGGTGGTGACGCACCGGCAATGGGCCAATCTGGTCGCAGCGCTCGGGCTGGGCGAAGCGATCGGCGCCATCGAAGCGGCGCGCGGGGTCGCGTTCGCGGCCGACGACGGCCTGCGCTATACGCATCGCGATGCGCTCTATCCGCTGTTTGAAGCAGCGATCGGCGCGCGCCGTCACAGCGATCTGGCCGCAGCCTTCGATGCCGGCGGAATTGTCCATTCGGCTTACCGGACGATGCACGAAGCGGCGATGGACCCCGCGCTGGTGGCCGAAAACCCGCTGTTTGGTGCCGCTGCCAATCCCAGCGGCGCGACATATCCCGCCGCAGGCGCCTTTGCCACGCTGCCCGCCACCCCGCGCGAGGCACCCCGCCCTGCCCCGCGCAATGGCGAACACAGCGAAATGGTGCTTGCCGAACGCCTCGGCCTCGCGTCGGGTGCGATCGCCCGCCTGATCGACTCCGGACTTGTAGGAACCGCCAGATGACCCAATTACGCCGCGCCGCCATCGTTTCGCCTTTGCGCACCCCGGTCGGCAAGTTCGGCGGGGCGCTCGCGCCGCTCACCGCCGGGCCGCTCGGCGCGGTGATCCTCAAGGCGCTGATCGAGCGCAGCGGGGTCGATCCGTCGCGGGTCGATGATGTGATCTTTGCGCAAGGCTATGGCAGCGGCGAAGCGCCGGCGATCGGCCACTGGTCGTGGCTTGCCGCCGGGCTGCCGCTCGATGTGCCGGGCTACCAGGTCGACCGGCGCTGCGGATCGGGGCTGCAGGCCGTCGTCAACGCGGCGATGATGGTGCAGACGGGTGCTGCCGATGTGGTGGTCGCGGGCGGCGTTGAATCGATGTCGAATGTCGAACATTACTCCACCGACATTCGTCACGGTGCGCGCATGGGCAATCTGGTGCTGCACGACCGGCTCACGCGCGGGCGGCTGATGTCGCAGCCGATCGAACGCTTCGGGGTGATTTCGGGGATGATCGAAACCGCCGAAAATCTCGCCCGCGACTATGGCATCACGCGCGAGGAATGCGATGCCTATGCCGTTCGCAGCCACCAGCGCGCCACGGAAGCCTGGGCGCAAGGGCTGTTTGCCGATGAACTCGTGCCGGTGCCTGTGCCGCAGAAAAAGGGCGATCCGGTGCTGTTCGATCACGACGAAGGCTATCGTCCCGATGCCAGCATGGCGACGCTTGGCAAATTGCGCGCGATCGAAAGCGCCACGATCCCCGGCGCAGTGGTGACCGCGGGCAATGCCAGCCAGCAGAACGATGCCGCCGCCGCCTGCCTCGTGGTGGCCGAAGACAAGCTGCACGAACTTGGGCTCGAACCGATCGCGTGGTTCCATTCGTGGGCCGCAGCGGGGTGCGACCCGAGCCGGATGGGCATGGGCCCGGTCCCCGCGGTCGAACGGCTGTTTGCGCGCTCCGGGCTGAGCTGGGACCAGATCGATCTGGTCGAACTGAACGAGGCGTTTGCCCCGCAAGTGCTCGCCGTGCTCAAAGGCTGGGGCTGGAGCGCGGACGACAGCCGGCTCGACATGCTCAATGTCAACGGGTCGGGCATTTCGCTGGGGCACCCGATCGGCGCCACCGGCGGTCGCATCCTTGCCAATCTCACGCGCGAACTGGTGCGCCGGGGTGGGCGTTACGGGCTTGAAACGATGTGCATCGGCGGCGGTCAGGGGATCGCAGCGGTGTTCGAGCGCGCATGAGTGCGGCGGCGCTCGAAGCGGCGCACGCCTATCTTGGCGAAGCGCGCACGGCGCTGGCCGCGCGGCTCGCCACGCGGTCGATCGACCAGGAACAGCGCGCGGCGCATGGCTTTGCCTGGATCGCCACCAGCGTCGCCGCGCTCGAAGCGGTCAGCGCGTGGCTGGCGCAGAACGGCGAGAACCCGGTCGATGCGCTGGTCGCGCAGCTCGCTTTTGCCGAAACGCTGGCGCAAATGCTGGGCGGATTGCCGATGGGGCAGAACGAATTGGTGCGCCCCGCCGATCTCGGCCTGACCGAGGCCGCGCAGCGCCTGCGCGCGGCGGTGGCCAATCTGGTCGAAGCCGATTGCGCGCCGTTGCGTGCTGATCTCGCCGCGCTGCTGGCCGCAGGGCAATGGCCGGGCGAAAGCTTTCACGATGCCGAACTCGATACCATTCGCGACCAGTTCCGCCGCTTCACCGACGCCGAAATCGTGCCGCATGCGCACAAGTGGCACCTTGCCAATGCGCTGATCCCCGATGCCACGGTTGCGGCAATGGCCGATCTTGGCACGTTCGGCGTGTGCATTCCCGAACAATACGGCGGGCTCGGGCTCGACAAGCTCGTGATGTGCGTAATCACCGAAGAACTGTCGCGCGGCTGGATCGGCGCGGGTTCGCTTGGCACGCGATCGGAAATCGCGGGCGAACTGATCGTGCTCGGCGGCACCGAAGCGCAAAAGGCGCACTGGCTGCCGCGCATTGCCAGCGGCGAAGTGCTGCCCACGGCCGTGTTCACCGAGCCCGACACCGGATCGGACCTCGGCGCCTTGCAGACCCGCGCGCGCCTGATCGAAGGCCAATGGGTGATCGACGGCGCCAAGACCTGGATCACGCATGCCAGCCGGTCGGACCTGATGACGCTGCTCGCGCGCACTTTGCCCGATCAGACCGGGTATGGCGGCCTGTCGATGCTGCTCGTCCCCAAACCGCGGGGCACCGAAGCCGATCCGTTCCCCGCCAAAGGCCTCACCGGCAGCGAAATCGAAGTGCTCGGCTATCGCGGGATGCGCGAATATGCGCTCCAGTTCGACGGCCTGACCGCGCCGGCGGATGCTTTGCTTGGCGGCGAGCAGGGCCAGGGGTTCAAGCACCTGATGCGCACCTTTGAAGGGGCGCGCATCCAGACCGCAGCGCGCGCGGTGGGCGTGGCGCGCCGCGCGCTCGAACTCGGGCTCGACTACGCGCAGAACCGCAAGCAGTTCGGCAAAGCGATTGTCGCGTTCCCGCGCGTGGCCGACAAGCTGGCAATGAGCCTGGTCGATCTGGTCATGGCGCGCGAGCTGACATATGCCGCCGCGCGCGCCAAAGTGACCGGCAAGCGCTGTGATATCGAAGCAGGCATGGCCAAACTGTTCGCCGCGCGCACCGCGTGGAGCAATGCCGACGCCGCGTTGCAGATCCACGGCGGCAATGGCTATGCGCTCGAATACGAGATCAGCCGCGTGCTGTGCGATGCGCGCATTCTCAACATTTTCGAAGGGGCGGCCGAAATCCAGGCGCACGTGATCGCGCGCGGGCTGCTGGCCAATCAGAACTGATGCCGGAATTGATCAACGCATGGGATA
Organism: uncultured Sphingomonadales bacterium; assembly: GCA_903893935.1. Lineage (GTDB taxonomy): Bacteria > Pseudomonadota > Alphaproteobacteria > Sphingomonadales > Sphingomonadaceae > Novosphingobium. The sequence continues at coordinate 5,676 of CAITOD010000097.1, read as the reverse complement.
GCTGCATCGGGCGCGAGCAATCGCACGAAGATCGGGTCGATGCCCGGCTGGTCGCGCGCTGGTGCGCCACATTTGACCGCACTGCCCCCGCCGACGGACATGCACCGCAAGGCCTGCACTGGTGCCTCGGCCTGCCCGACGCGGCAACCGCGGCACTCGGCCCCGATGGCCACCCGCTTCGCGACGACAGCGCCGCAAGTTTCCTGCCGCCGGTCGCGCTGCCCCGCCGCATGTGGGCATCGAGCGCGATGGAATTTCACGCCCCGCTGCCCGCCGGTGCCGCCGTTCGCCGCGTGTCGCGGATCGCGGCGATTACCGCGCGCAAGGGCGCGGGCGGTCCACTGGTGTTTGTCGATATCGAACACCGGACCAGCGCGGGCGACGCATTGCTGGTGTCGGAAACCCAGACCGTGGTCTATCGCGACGCCGCGCCCGCCGGTGCTGCACCGGTTCCGCCGCCGCCCGGACCGGCCCGGTTCGATCCGTCTGGCTGGGCACTGACGCGCGCGATCGTGCCATCGAGCGTGCTGCTGTTCCGCTATTCGGCGCTGACATTCAACAGCCACCGCATACATTATGATCTGGCTTATGCGCGCGATGCCGAAGGCTATCGCGGGCTTCTGGTGCACGGGCCGCTGACCGCCAGCCTGCTGCTCGATCTGGCGCGGCGCCGTCTGGGCGACAACCGCCTGGCGTCGTTCCGGTTCCGTGCGCTCTCTCCCGCAATTGCCGGAGAGACACTGAACCTTGCCTTGCGCCAAACCTCCGACGGGCTGGCCCTGGCGGCCTGCGCAGAAGATCAGCGCGTGATAATGGAAGCAAGCGCCGTGATCGGGCAATGACCGCAAGCCCGCTCTAGACGATCCCTTTACCATTCCCGGGTAACACGCGCCGGCAAGTCGGGGGGTTTTGCCCCAGGGCCGCGAAATCGGAGGGATCGAACAGGTGACGAAAATGGACCATGGGCAACAGTTCGACGTGGCAATCCGGGAAGATCGACGCGCAAGGCTGATCCGGGGCAGTTTGAAACTGGACTGCGGCGCCGTTATCCCGCTGGTGGTGCGCAATCTCTCAACGCGCGGGCTGGGTGTCCGTTGCCTTGCCAACCCGCCGGCGCTCGATCGGGCGGTGAAGATCTCGTTGCCCGGATCGCCCGAACTCGACGGCGTGGTTCGCTGGAAATCGTGCGCCAATATCGGCATCGAACTGGGCGACGCGGTCGATCTGGAAGCGCTCGCCACCACGATTCGTGTCGAACTCGCGCGCTCGCTGCACGGTCCCGACTGGACCGTCAGCCGGCTGCACCACGTGGCGACCAACAGCTCGACCGGCTCGCGGCGCACAATATGAGCCGGTTTGGATGACCCGGATTGGAGCGACTGTCTCGTTTTAATACTCGATCCGGCGCTTTTTGCGCTTTCGAAAGGCAAATCAGCCTTGCGGTAAACGATCCGTTTACCAGCGGTTCTTATGATCGCGGATGGGGAATCAAGCCGAGGCAGGCGCGTCGGTGTCTCGCCCATTTGATGACGGGATAGCTGGTGATGACGTTCTCGGACCGCGATTTGGTCTCTGACACGCCCAAACGCGAGGACCGCCGCGCTCATCTCGTGCGCGGCACGCTGCAATGGGGCGGCGGCAAAGCGCTCCCGATCATCATCCGCAACATGTCCGAGCGCGGTCTGGGTGTGACCTGCAAGGAAAAGCCGCCTCTGCGCGGCGAAGCAGTGGTGATCACGCTGCCCGGAGCACCCGAACTCGATGGCGTCGTGCGGTGGGTGCGCGGCACCGACTTTGGCGTTCTGCTCAGCGACGCGGTCGATACCGTCGAGCTTGCCACCGCCATTCGCAATGAAATCGCGCGGATCAAGGACGAAGCCAACTGGCGCGTCAGCAAACTCCACCGCGTCCAAACCCCCCGGTATGGACCAGCCCGCCCGATCTGACCCGCCCGATCTTATCCGCCCGATCTGAACCCGCCGGTTCAGAACTGCGCGTTGCGCACGCGGGCGATTTCCTCATCAATCTTGCGCGTCGCGGCGATGTAGTGAAACGTCGCCCAGAATCCGGTCGGGGCAAGCAACAGCAACGCAAACCGCAGCGACGCGGCATCGGCCCCGCCCGGCCCCGCCACATAGTCCGAGACGAACCCGACGAATTGCGGGGCGATCACCAGATTGGCGATATTGGCGAGCAGCAGCGTGACCGCCGAGGCCATCGCGCGCAATTGTGGTGGCACCATATTGTTGAGCAGGCCAAAACACGGCCCGATATAAAAATACATCGCCGGCACCAGAATCCACAGGCAGATTTTGGCGACCGCCAGATCGTCGGTCCAATAGATCATGAACGACGGCACGGTGACCACGCCGACCACCAGCGCCATCAGCCACAGCACACGCTTGGGATCGGTCATCACACTGGTTGCCATCAGCAGCCCGGTACCGACAGTGGCAGCGCTGCCCGCGACAAGATACATCGGCCCCAGAATTTCGCCGGCCTGGCCCGCCGTCAGGTGATAGCTGCGTTGCAGGAACGTCGGTGTCCACCACATCAGCCCCCAGCCCCACAGCGCGGTAATGGCGCTGCCCATCATCAGGTGGACGGTCGCGGGTTGCGAGAGGATCGTGCGCAAGGCCGAGACGATCGGCACTTTCACTTGCGCCCGCTTGATCGCGGCGCGCGCGGTCTCGCTGTCAACGCCATCCATCATTCCGCGCTGCGGTTCGCGGATGGTGAGGAAAATCAGGATGCCCATGACAAGCCCGGGCACGCCCATCGCATAGAACGCCGCGCGCCAGCTGAATGCATCGGCGATCCTTCCCGCGACATCGGCGCCAATCCACGCCCCGAGCGACGCGCCGAGCGCCCAGAACGTCAGCGCAAACGTCCGCTGGTGCGGCTTGAACCAGTCGGCCAGCATCGAAGTTGAAGGCGGCGTACCCCCGCTTTCGCCAACGCCGACCCCGACGCGTGCCGCAAACATCTGCGCGAACGTGCGCGACAGCCCGGTGAACACCGTCAGCGCCGACCAGATCACCAAGGCGGCGGAAATGATATTGCGGCGGCTGTAACGATCGGCGAGTGCCGAGATCGGAATGCCGGCCGACACGTAGAACACCGCCAGCGCGGTGCCGGTAAGCCAGGCCAACTCGCTGTCGGTGACATGCAGATCGTGCTTGATCGATTCCATCACCGTGCTGATGACATAACGGTCGGCGATGTTGATCGCATAGACCAGCGACAGCACGATCAGCACATACCACTGGCGCGCGGTCATCTGATCGATACCCGATCCGGCAAACCAGCCGGAGCGGACCGCGGGAGCCTGTTGTTGCGCCATCTTTTGTTTCTTCCCCCAAAAGCCCGGCTGTAACGCGCCAGGTCTTTGCATACCAAACCTTTTCACCGCGCCGGTCAGGCGGCGATATGCTGCCATCCCGTCGCGCGCCACTGCGTCAGGCAATGGTCGGTATAACTGGCCGGCACAAACACTTCGCACCGGTTTGCTGCGCACACATGGATCACGCAACGCGCGTGGCACAGCAGGCTGATCGCGACCGAACCCGGGCCGAATGCCGCACTTTCGGCATCGATCATGCCGCTTTCCATGATCAGATCGCGCCAGCCGGCGCCTGCGAGCGAGACGCGCGTCCAGCCGCCTTCGACCGGGGTGACGGTACCGAGGCCCTGCAAGGTGCCTGCCAGCGCGGAAAGTACAAAGCCTGCCCCGTCGAGCCACCAGCGTCGCGGCCCGAGCCGCAGCGCGGCACCGGCCAGGCCGCTTTCCGCGCGCCCCGGTCCGGGCAAAGTCAGGCCCAGCGCTGCCGACACCGCAGGCCCGTCAGCGGGGTTCCACACATCGAGCGCCAGCAAGGCGCCGGCCGGGCTGACGGTCATTTCACTCACGATAGCGCGCCCCCTCGGCATCATAGAACAGCGGCGGGCCGACACGCACGCGCATGCTGCTGCGCCGGGTCGGCGACCATGCCAGCACCACCGCCCCATGTTGCGCCGCGCCGTCCTGCAACAGGCCGAGCGCAATCGCACCGGGTTCGGCCACGCGCGGCGCCGAAGTGGTGACATGGCCAAGCGGCTCGCTGCCTTCGCGCAAGACCAGCATCGCGCCTTCGGCAATCGCGGTGCCGTCAAGCGAAGTCAGCCCGACCAGCTGCCGCCGGGTCGCGGCATCATGCAGCGCGGGCCGGGTCAGCGCCTGCCAGCCGATGAACCCGCCCGCCTTGCGCAGCATGCCGCCAAGGCCGAGATCGGCCGGGGTCATGCGCCCGTCGGCTTCGGCACCGATCACCACATGGCCTTTTTCGACGCGCAAATGGTCCATCGCGTCGAGGCCATAGACCCCGCCGCCTGCGCTGCGCGCGGCATCGACCAGGGCTGCAAACACGCCCTCGGCTTCGTGCCCGCGCACGTGCACTTCAAACGCGCGTTCGCCGCTGTAACTGGCCGCCAGCACGCGCACCGGAACGCCGGCCAGCGTGGCGTCGATCAGCCCCATATGCGCGAGCGCTGCCGTGCCGATCAAGCAGGCCAGCAAATCGGCCGCGCGCGGACCGGCGAAGGCCAGCCCTGCCCAGTGCTCGCTCACATCAACCGCCGCCGCGCGCGGATGGCCGAGCAGCACATCGGTCACATAAGACAAATGCCGGCTCATCCGCGCTGCACCGCCGGTCGAACTGGTGATCAGCCAGCGATCTTCTGCGAGCCGCCACAGCGTGCCATCATCCATGACCATGCCGTCTTCGCGCAGCATGAGTGTGTAGCGCCCGCGCCCCACCGCCAGCTTCGCCACCGGCGTGGCGCAGACCGCCGCGACCAGATCGAGCGCATCGGGACCGGCGATCTCGAATTTGGCAAGGCTCGATACATCGACCACGCCCACGCTTTCGCGCACCATGCGCGCTTCGCGCAAGCTCGCCTCACCCAGCGTTTCACCCGGCTGAAGATAGGCGCGCGGGCGCATCCACGCCCCTGCCGGCACCCACAGCGCACCCATAGCATCGTGCGCAGCAGCAAGCGGCAGCCGGCGGATCGGTGAGGCATGGTCGCCCGTCATCGGCCCGGCAAACGCACCCAGCGTAACCGGCGTATAGGGCGGGCGGAAAGTGGTCAGCCCGGCCTCGGGCAGATCGACCCCGCGCAGATCGGCCATTTGCGCCAGCGCCACCATTGCGGCGGTCTTGCCCTGATCGGTGCCCATGCCGAGCGTTGTATAGCGCTTGGTGTGTTCGACCGAGACATAGCCTTCGCGCTGTGCCAGCGCGAGATCGCCCGTCGTCACATCGTTCTGGAAGTCGACAAACGCCTTGCCCGGCGCTTCGTCGCGCCAGACCGGCCCCGGTGCGGCCGGCGTTGCCGCGCCGAGCGGATCATTGACCAAGGCTGCCGGCAACAGCGCGGCAAGATCGTGTTCGCCCGACGCAGCCCCCACGGTGGTGTGGTTCTGCCGCCCGGCGCCGGGCAGAAACGCACCGCGCGCCGCATCATAATCGAGCGCGCCGCCCGCTTGCCGGTGCAGATGCAGAACCGGACTGGCGCCGCCCGACATTGCCATGCAATCGGCCACAAACGTGCGCTTTGTTCCGCCGATCGATGCTTCGAGCCCGGCAAAGCCCATCCCGCGCCGGATGGCGCGAAGGGCCAGTTCGCGCGTCGCGT
>CAITOD010000096.1 GCA_903893935.1 uncultured Sphingomonadales bacterium | reverse complement strand
GCCTTCGACCAGCGCATGCGCCTGTTCGGCATAGACATCGACCAGGTGGTCCCAGCTGATTTCGCGAAAGCCGGGATCGTTGACATCGGGGCTGAGCGACAGCGTCTTGTGGGTCGGGCCGATCGCGCCGGCGACAAAGCGCGGGCGGCCGTCAGCGGCGGTAAATTCGTCGGCCACTTTGCGCGCCAGCCGCGCGCTCGCCAGATTGATCTCGCGCACCAGATGTTCGGCGCCGTAATCGGCCTGGCTGATGCGATTGGCCGAAAAGGTGTTGGTTTCGGCAAGATCGGCGCCGGCGGCGAAATAGGCGCGGTGGATCGCCTCGATCACGTGCGGCGCGGTCAGCACGAGAATGTCGTTGTTGCCTTTCTGATCGTGCGAAAGCCCGAGCGTGCCGGCGTAATCAGCTTCGGCAAGGCCGCAGCGCTGGATTTCGGTGCCGAACGCGCCGTCGGTGATCAGGATGCGCTCATGGGCCGCCGCGACGAAAGCGGCGCGCGCGGCGCTGGGGGTCAAAGTCATTCCTGGGTTTCCCTCGGCCGCAGGCCGAGCAGCTGGCAAATCGCATAAGCCTGCTCGGCGCGGTTCAATGTGTAGAAGTGGAAATCGCGCACCCCGCCTTCGTAGAGACGGCGGCACAAGTCGGCTGCGACAACGGCTGCGACCAGCGCGCGCGGGCCCGGGCGATCATCGAGCCCGGCGAACATCGCATCGAGCCAGGCCGGTACCGTGGTGTTGCCGCCCATGCGCCGAATGCCCGCGAGATTGGTGACCGGCATAATGCCGGGCAGGATCGGCGCGGTGATCCCCGCCGCCAGCGCGCGATCGACAAAGCGGAACCAGGTTTCGGCCGAAAAGAAGAACTGCGTGATCGCGCGCGTCGCCCCGGCATCGAGCTTGCGCTTGAGATTATCAAGATCGGCTTCGAAGCTGGGCGATTCGGGATGGCTTTCGGGATAGGCCGCGACCGACAGTTCGAACGGGTGGCGCGCGGCAAGCCCGGCGACCAGTTCGGCGGCACTGGCATAGCCATCGGGATGCGGCACGAAACGCCCCCCGGCTGCGGGCGGCGGATCGCCGCGCAAGGCGACGATATGCCGCACGCCGGCTTCCCAATAGCGGTCGGCAATTTCACCGATTTCGCCCCGGCTGGCGCCGACGCATGTAAGGTGTGCTGCGGGCACCAGCGCGGTTTCGCGCACCAGCCGCGCCACCGTCGCATGCGTGCGTTCGCGCGTGGAACCGCCCGCGCCATAGGTAACCGAAACAAAGGCCGGATCGAGCGGGGCCAGTGCTGCGATCGCATCCCACAATTGTGCTTCCATCGCCTCGGTCTTGGGAGGGAAGAATTCGAAACTGACGGCGATATCGCCCGCCAATCCGGCGAACAGCGGGGCATCGGTGCTGTCTGGCGTGGTCATTGGCATACTCATAACATGTCAGGCCTGCTGGCGACCGGGCCGGCGCTCGGCGGTCCACAGCTTCACAATCAGTTCCTTGCCCGCCAGCGCGCGCTCGGCCAGCGGCACGAACCCGGCATCGGCGAACAGCGCGGCGATCTGCGCATCGGCAAAGCCGAGCCGCGCATGCGCATACTGGGTGCGCAAATCCTCGCGATCGTGCGCGGCAAAATCGACAATCGCGATTCGCCCGCCGGGCGCGGTGACGCGCGCGGCTTCGGCCAGCACCGCTTCGGGCGCTTGCGCAAAGTGCAGCACCTGGTGGAACAGCACGGTATCAAAGCTCGCCGCGCCAAACGGCAATTGCGCGAAATCGCCCTGCACCAGCTCGACTTTGCCCGCGGGCAGATGCTGCAGCCGGGTGCGCGCGAGCCGCAGCATTTCGGGGCTGCGGTCGAGCGCGGTGACCTGGCTGGCGTGATCGGCGAACAGTTCGGCCATGCGCCCGGTGCCGGTGCCGACATCAAGCAGACGGCCAAGCCCCTCGCCCGCCGCCGCATGGAGCAGCTCGGCCAGGGCGGCTTCGACCGGGCCGTCGGCGATATGCAGGCTGCGCAATTCGTCCCAATCGGCGGCATGGCGCGCGAACCAGTCCTGCGCATGGGCCTGGCGCGCGGCGCGGATCGCATCGAGATGCGCGCGGTCTTCGGCGCATTGCCCGGCAAACGCCGGATCGGCCTGTTCGGCGGTGGCGAGCAGCGCGGTCACCGCATCGACCAGCGGCCCGGCGCCGCAAGGTGCGGCGGCCGCGTGGAGGAACACCCAGGCGCCTTCGCGGCGGCGTTCGGCCAGCCGCGCATCGCACAGGATCTTGACATGGCGCGACACGCGCGGCTGGCTTTGCCCGAGCACTTGCGCCAGTTCACCCACCGCCAGTTCCATGCTGGCGAGCAGCCGCATGATCCGCAGGCGCGTGGGATCGGCCAGCGCGCGCAGCGTTTCAAGCAGGGGGATCACAGTGCTCATGTGAGCATCATATAAAGACATCTTTATATGATGCAAGTGATATAAAGCTTTTGTTATATCAACATACGATTGTCCCTCTGCAAGCCTGTTGGACATCGCGCCGGGTGCTGGCTAGAACGGGCGTCACGCGCGATGGCGCGCCTTGCACGAGGACTTCGATGACCAAATTTGCCCCCGCCGCCTTGCTGGCCGGTGCCCTGATGCTGCTGACCGGCTGCGGCCACCACGACCATGCGAGCGATGATGCAACGCCCGGCAGCGTCGAAATGCCCGCGGCCGACTTGCCCGCCGGTCCGCCCTCGCTTGCCGCACCGCCGCCCGCGCGCGACCCCGATGCCGACGCCTCGAATGCCGCGCAATCGGCGCGCATCGCGGCGACCAACGACGCCGAAGACGCCGCCTCGGTCGCGCAAGCCGCGCGCGCCGCCGCCGCCGAAGCCGAACAACAGAGCGGCGGGGACAGCAGCAAGAGCCAGTGACATGCGCCTTGCGCTGATCCTCACGCTGCTGCTTGCCGCCTGTTCAAGCGACAGCGACCCAGGCCCCGGCGGCGTCACCAAAGGCGAAGCCCGCCAGCTGGACGCCGCCGCCGCCGAACTGGACAAGCGCCCTGCCCCGCCGCTGGTCGACGCCACCGTGCCCGCCGATGCGGTCGCGGGCGCGACCGGCGCGGCGCATTGAGCGCGGGTGCCTGCCCCCCAATTCCTGTCTCCACCCCCCGTTCGTGCTGAGCCGGTCGAAGCACGAACGGAGGTAGGGGGGATGATAGAAGTGCCTCAATCGAACTGCACTTTGCCCCGTCCGGCCTTGATCGTGCTGCGGATCTTCTTGCCCGCCAGCCGTTCGACTTTGCCCACGCGGTTGAGCCGGGTCCGGGCGCGCTTCTCGGGCAAAGTCAGCGCTTCGCGCAACAGCGCGGAGAGCCGTTCGCGCGCATCGGCGCGGTTGGCTTCCTGGGTGCGGAAGCGGCGCGCGGTCAGCACCACGTCGCCCGCCGCGGTCATCCGGCTGCCCGCCAGCGTTTTCAGCCGCGCGAACACTTCGGGGCTCAGCCGCAGCGCATAGACATTGACGCGCAATTGCACCGCAGTGGCGACTTTGTTGACATTCTGCCCGCCGGGACCGGTCGCGGTGATGAAGCTCTCGCTCACCAGGCTCAGCGCCCGCGCGATCACCGCGTCGGCCCCGCTCACGGCGCGGGCTCGGAAAAGCCCAAAGCCAGAAAATCGGCGGGCATCGGGGCGTGCGCCACGATCGGCGCTTTGCCGGCGCGCGGTACTTCGAGCCGCGCGGCGTGGAGCATCGTGCGCTTGCCGGGCAGCTTGCGGCCATAGACCGGGTCGCCCAGCAAGGCATGGCCGAGGCCGGATGCCGCATGCACGCGGATCTGGTGTGTGCGCCCGGTTTCGGGGGTGAATTCGACCAGTGTCAGCGCGCCCTGGCGATCGAGCACGCGCCAGTGCGTCACCGCCGCTTTGCCCGCGCGCGCCGGGATCATCCGCCAGCCATCACGTTCGCTGCTGACTTTGGACAGATTGAGCTCGATCGTGCCGCGATCGTCGGCGACCAGCCCCGCGACCACGCCCCAGTAGCGCTTGCCGACTTCGCGCGCTTCGAACGCCGCCGAAAAGCGTTTGAGCGCGCGCGGGTGGCGCGCCAGCAGCAGGCAGCCCGAGGTATCCTGATCGAGCCGGTGCACCGGCCAGGGCGACCGCGCAAACCCCAGGCGCAATTCATAGATCCGTTCTTCGAGCGAGATGCCCCCGGCGCGCGGCCGGTCGAGCGGCAGCCCGGCGGGCTTGTCGATCACCAGCGCCTCGGCGTCTTCGAACAGGATAGTGAGTTCGGCAGTTGCAGCATCGATCATGAGAGCGCCTTCGCGATTCGCGCGATTGCGCAGTCCAGTATGGCATCATCGGCGGCAAAGCTGATGCGAAACCCGTTGTGCCCGCCAAAGGCCGAGGCCGCCACCACCGCCACGCCGTGGTCGAGCAGATGCATGGCGAGCGCTTCGTCATCGCCGAACCGGTCGATCAGCGGCGTGGCGTCGATCATGCAATAAAACGCGCCATCGGGCACCGGGGTCGAAAGGCCGGGCAGCGCGTTGATCGCGGCGACCACGCGGTCGCGCCGCGCGCGAAAGCGGTCGCGCCAGTCGGTCAGAAAATCCTGCGGCCCGGTAAAGGCGGCAACCGCAGCGGCTTGCGCAATCGAGCAGGCATTGCCCGAGTTGTGCGATTGCAGCTTGCCCATCGCATCGATCAGCCAGGCGGGACCCGCCGCCACGCCGATGCGAAACCCGGTCATCGCATGGCTTTTCGACACGCCCGAAACGGTCAGCACGCGCGGCGCCAGATCGGGCGCGACCACGGCCATGGTGGCATGCGCACCCGGCGTATAGCGCAGCGGTGCATAGATATCGTCGCTCAGCACCAGGACTTGCGGATGGCGGCGCAAGACGTCGGCAAGCGCGGCCAGATCGGCCGCCGGATACGTGGCGCCGGTCGGATTGCCCGGGCTGTTGAGCAGAAGCCAGCGCGTGCGCGGGGTGATCGCGGCGGCAAGCTGATCGGGCGCAACGCGATAGCCCGTGGCCGGCGTGGTGGGCAGCGCCACCACTTCGGCGCCGGCAAAGCGCACGATCTGGGGATAGCTGACCCACCACGGCGCGGGGATCAGCACTTCGTCGCCCGGATCGAGCGTTGCCAGCAGCGCGTGAAAGATCGCCTGTTTGCCGCCCGCCGAAACGATCACCTGGCTCGACGGCACGACAAGGCCAAGGTCGCGCGCGAAATGCAGCGTCGCCGCTTCGCGCAGCGCCTGCGTACCGGCGACCGCGGTATAGCGCGTGTCGTTGGCGGCAAGCGCTGCGACCACTGCCGCCTTGACATGATCGGGCGTGGCGAAATCGGGCTCGCCCACCGACAGCGAAATCACGTCGCGGCCGCCCGCACGCAGCGCAAACGCGCGATCGGTCATCGCATTGGTGCGCGACGGCGCAATCCGCCGTAAAGCGGCGCTCACGTGTTCGCCCTCGGCCACGCTTACCGGTCCAGCAAACGGGCGGGCAGCAGCCCGCGCACCGCATTGCCCAGCAGGAAACCTTCGGCGAGATCGGCCAGCGTGACATCGCCTTCGACCACTTTGTCGGCCTCGATCAGATTGCGGCGCAAGACACCGGGCAACAGCCCGATGGCGGCACGCGGCGTGATCAGCCGGCCGTCGCTGCGGCGGACAAACACATTGGTAAAGCTGCCTTCGGTGATCAGCCCGTCGTCGCGCAACAGCAGCGCCTCATCCGCCCCCGCCGCGCGGGCGGCGCGCAGCGCTGCCTCGTAGAAACCGCGTTCGCTGGTCTTGTGACGCAACCGCCAATCGTCTTGCGCCACCGGCAGTGGCAGCACCGCGCATGTCAGCAGGCGATCGGGAATCGCGGGCAGCGGCGCGGTTTCGAGCGCGATTGCGCCCGAACGCGCCAGCAGCAAGCGCACTTTGGCGGGCGCATCGAGATCGAAGCACAGCGCCTGGATCGCGTTGCGCGCCGCGTGCCGGTCGAATGCAAAGCCAAGCGCGCTCGCGCTGTCGCGCAAGCGTTCGAGATGCAGCTCGATCAGCGCGATGCCTTTGGCGGGATCGAACGCCATAGTCTCGATCAGATCAGCCTGGCCGGCAGACAACCGCACAAAACTGCCTTTGAGCATGCATTCCCGCCATTCGCCAAGCACGGTCGAATCGGCCACGACCGCCGACCCCACCCCCATAATCGCGCGCCCGGCTTTTGCCCCGGGGAAATCGGGGGCGAGCCGCACTGTGCGGATTGCCACATTGAACACCGCGCGGCCAGCCCGATCGGCATCGGGCATTGCACCGGCATCGACATCGATATGCCCGATCGCGCCGCAATAGCTGCCGCGCGGATCGCGCTCGATCGCATCGATCCATTCCATCGCGCGGATCTTGGGCGCGCCGGTGACCGATCCGCACGGGAAAATCGCGCGCAAGAGATCGGTCGCCGCTTTGCCGGGGGTCAGCCGCGCGTGCACCGTGGTGACCATCTGGTGGACGGTCGGGTAGCTTTCGATCGCAAAGGGTTCGGCAACCGTCACGCTGCCCGGCTCGGCCAGCCGCGACAGATCGTTGCGCATCAGATCGACAATCATGAGGTTTTCGGCGCGGTCTTTCAGACTGGCGGCAAGGCCTGCGCGCTGTGCCGCGTCTTCGTCGGGCGTGCCTCCGCGCGGCGCGGTGCCTTTCATCGGGCGCACCGCGGCGTCGCGGCCATCGAGTTCGAAAAACAGCTCGGGCGAAGCCGACAGCGTCCAGTGCGACCCGTCCCACAGCACCGCGCCAAAGCCCGCGCGCGAATCGCGGCGCAAAGCGCGGTAGAGCGCGAGCGGATCGCCGCGCCAGGTGCCGCCCAGCCCGAACGTCAGATTGACCTGATAGATATCACCCGCATGGATCGCTTCGCGCGCGCGGCCAAACGCGCGGGCATAGCCGCCCGGCGATACCAGCGGCTCAAGCGGGCCGAGCGTGGCGGCGCCATTGCCTTCGCCGGCCAGCCAGTCATCGACCGCGCGATCGTCCAGCAGCGTGCACCCGGCAAAGCGCGCAAACCACACCAGCGGCCCGGCCGCGCCGCTGCGACTTGCGGCCAAGGGCTGCAACCGCGGTTCAAGCGTCAGCCCGGCTTCATAGGCAATCACGCCCGCCCATTGACCGGGGGTCGCCGCAATGCGTTCAAGCGCGGGCGCCACTTCGTCCGGGCGCCGCGCAACCACCACGTCGAGCGGATCGCGGTAGAGCCGCGACGGCGAAGCGGCTGCGCCGCGCGCGTCATCGAGCAGAAGGAAAGGCGACCGGTTCATTGTGCACCCGCCCTTAGCGGCAAGGCGGGTGCGATGCAAAAGCCGCCGGTCAGCTCGCCTTCGGCCCGGCCGCGCTTGGCCCAGCCGCGCTTAACCCAGCCACCCTCAGCCACGCATCGGTTTCGCGGACCACGCGGTCGCGCACGGCCAGCCGGTTCTTCAGCCGGCTGATTGCGCTCAGGACCGGGTTGCGCGCGTCGGCGGGCAGCGCCTGCGCGTAGGCCGAGAGCTTCCCGATCATCGCCGGCGTGCTCGATTGCGTCACCAGCGATTCGACATACCGGGTGCGGCCCGAGCTATCGATCCGCGCGATGACCGCGTCGCGATGCACAACGAAGAAGTCAAACGCGAGGTCGCTGTGTTCTTCGGCAACCGCAGCAATCATCGCGGCCGAAAAGGTCTTGTCGGGAACATCGCTGAGCGCGAGCGCCAGCGTGCGGCGCGCCAGCGCTATATCGCGCGCGGCGCCCAATTGCTGGAACAGATCGGATCGCGCCACCGGCGAAGTGCTCGCAAGCGCCATTTTTTCGAGCTTTTCCCATTCCGCCACGGTCGCGTCGCGCGCGACAATTTCGAGCCATACTTGTTTGAGCCCGCCATCGAGCGCATGCGGGTGGCGGCCGAGTGCGGCGAACCGGCGATGCGCCTCGGCCACCACGCCGGGTTCGCCCATATGCCCGAGCGCCGCGACGAGCGTGGCGCGCAAGCCCGCATCGGGCAGCGAATCGCTCGCACGCGGATCGTAGCCGAGCGCTGCGAGGCGGGGTTGCCACAGCGCAATCGCGCGCGCCGCCAGCGCTTTCTGACCGGCGCGATCGCCCGCAAGCCGGGTATAGAGCCCGTCGAACCGGTTGACGGCTTCCTGCACCACGCGCGGATTGGCATCGGCCGGCAGCGCAACCAGCAGGTCGAGTGGCCTTGCGAGCGGCTGGTAGCCGGCATAGGCCAGTTCGAGCTGATCGGCGATCAGCCCGCGCTGGTCGATCGGCGCCAGACGCGGCAGCGCACCGGTCAGTTCGGCGAGGCCCTCCGGCGTATAGAGCGAGCGGTAATAGCCGAGCTGCCCGGCATTGATCACCACCGGCCCGCACCCGTCGAGCGTGAGCATGGCTTTGCCATCGGTCATGATCGTGCGCGCTGGCGCTGCATTGCCCACCGCGACCAGCAGCGGGACATGCCAGCGCCGGATGGACGGTTCACCCACCCGATCGCGGGTGAATTCGGCCTGATCGAGGCTGAGCCGGGTCTTGCCGTTCAGGCATTGCTCATCGACCACCCGCACCAGCGGAATCCCCGGCTGTGTGGTGAAATCGGCGGCAATCGTGGTCAGCCCGGTGGCACCCGCCGCTTCGACCGCGTTCCACAAGTCGGCGGTGTGGCTGTTGCCGAACTTGTGCGCGGCCATATAGGCGCGAATGCCCGCGCGCCAGGTGTCAGCCCCGGCATAAGCCTCGAGCATGGCGAGCACCGCCTCACCCTTTTGATAGGTGATCGCATCGAAGGCCTGGTTGGTCTCGGAAACCGTGCGGATATGCTGCACGATGGGATGCGTGGTGCGGAACGCATCGAGGTTCATCGCCGCTTCGCGCCCGGAAACGCGCGACAGCGTGGCGAACCAGTCAGGATGGAAATGGTCGGTCGCCTTGGTTTCCATCCAGCTGGCGAAGCCTTCGTTCAGCCACAAGTCGTCCCACCACGCCATTGTCACCAGATCGCCGAACCACTGGTGCGCGACTTCGTGCGCTTGCGCCGATTCGATGAATTCGCGCGATCGTGGCGAGGTGGTCCTGGGGTCATCGAGCAAGTCGCGCTGGAACGTGAACACCGCGCCCCAGTTTTCCATCGCCGAGAAAAATTCCGACTGGCCCGGCCCGGCAATATTGTCGATTTTGGGCAACGGGTAATTCACGCCGAAATAGTCGTTGTAATAAGGGATCAGCCCGGCCAGCTCGTTCAGCGCATAACGCGCCTGCTCACCGCTGCCTTTGGGCGCAACAATGCCCGCCTCGACCCCGGCGCTGGTCATTTTGGCCATGCGTTCGAAATCGCCGGTGCCGAAAAACAGCAAGTACGAAGCCATCTTCGGCGTCGTGGCAAACGTGACTTTCTTCAGCCCCGCGCCCGCCGGCTCTTCGCTGGCGATCGGCATGTTGCTCACCGCCATGCGGTCGGCCGGGACCACCGCCGACAGATCGAATGTCGCCTTGTACGAAGGTTCGTCGAACATCGGTGCGAACTGGCGGGCGGCGCTCGGCTCGAACTGGGTGAACAGCGCGCGCGTCGGCTTGCCGTCGTTGCCGGTGTAATCGAGCGCGAACAGACCGTCGGCCTGGGTCCCGATCTTGCCGGTGTAATCGCCCTCGATGCGGTAATGGCCGGGCGCTATCGCACTGCCGGTGCCCAGTCGCAGCGTTTCGGCCGTCGCATCATAGCCAATAGCGAGCGGCGTGGCGCTGCCGCCCTCGGCAATGAGCCTGGCCGAATACACCACAAGATCGTTGGCGTTGAGCACCAGCGCATCGGTCGCACCGGGTACATCGATATCGATGGCAAAGGTTCCGGCAAACGTCAGCGCGCCTGCATCGGGCCGGATGGCGATCGCATAGTGGCTGGGAATTGCGGTGTGCGGCAGAGTGCCGTCGGCCGGAAACGATAGTGGTGCGGTCTGGGCATATACCGGCAGAGCAAGCGCGGAACCGGCAAGCGCCAGCGCCGAAAACACGCGAAACGATGATCGAAGCATGGATAACCTTGAAATGGCCGCCCGCATTGCCGGGGAGCCCTGAGATCCGTCGCCCTAGCAAGGCGATCGTTGCAATGGCAATCAATTTTGCTGCGCAACATCGACCAAACGCCGAATGGAATCGACGAACCGGTCCACGTCAGGCCAGCGGCAAGCGCAGCGTCGCCCGCAACCCGACCACGCAGCCGTTTTCGCGGCGATTGGCGAGATTGAGCGAGCCGCCGTGCTGATCGGCAATTGCGCGCGCCAGCGTCAGGCCCAGCCCTGCGCCCCCGGTGCCGGTGTTGCGCGACGGATCGAGCCGGGTGAACGGCTCCATCATCCGGCCGATGGCGTCTTCGGGAATGCCCGGGCCGTCGTCTTCGACCGTCAGCACCGCCCAGCGTGCGTCGCGCGCCAGCGTTACCCGCGCGCGCTGGCCATAGCGCAAGGCATTCGACACCAGATTGCGCAAGGCGCGGCGCAACCACGTCGCCCGCACGGGTGCTACCAGCCGTGCCGCCTCGACCATTGTCACGTCGTCGCCCATATCCTCGTACTCGCCGACGATATCGGCCACGAGAGCGGAGAGTTCGTTCGCCTCGATCGGGTCCGACGGCCGGCCGACGCGCGCCAGCGACAGGATATCGTCGAGCGAGCGGTTGATCTCCTCGATTGTCGCCGCCATCCGCGCGCGCTCGCCATCGTCTTCGACCGCCTCGATCCGCACGCGCAGCGTGGCCAGCGGGGTCTTGAGATCGTGGCCGATCGCGCCCAGCATGACGTCCTTTTCATCGAGCAGTGCACTCAATCGCGCTTCCATCGCATTGTGCGCAACAATCAGCGCGCGGATATCGGCGGGGCCTTGCGGTGGCAACGGATCGTCAACCGCCGGAGCGGCAGCAAACCGTTCGAGCCGCGCGGTGAGCGCGCGCAGCGGCCGCGTGATCCGCCGCAGGATCAGCGCGACCACCCCCACCAGCAGCACGTACGTCAGCAAAGTCTGGCGGAGCAAACGCAGCAGCACGGCGGCGTCGTTCGACGGGTTGAAACTGCGCACGGTCACCCAGGTTCCATCGGAGCGCCGCCCCGCCGCCAGCACCAGCGGCGGCAGCGGCTTGTCATCGGGCAGGCGAAAGCGCACGCGCAGTTCGGGCAGCGCCGGGTGCAGCAGCGGATCGCGATCGGCGTCGCGCTGGACGACCAGCAGCGGGCCCGGCATTTCGCCCTGCGCCACCAGCGTGTCGCGCAACGCGGTTTCGAGTTCGGTCAGATGCCGGTCGCCAGGCTGTTCGGGTGAAGTGGCATCGAGATGAACATGCAACCCGTGCGGCAGGCGATAGCTTTCGTCGGGGTGCCCCACTGGCGGCAGCGCGCGCGCGTAATGGACGTCACTGGCGTCTGACGCGGGCCGGATCGTATCGTCCATCAGGCGCATCGCCGCGCCATTGATCAGCGTGGCGACCTGGCGCTCGTGTACTTCGTGCCAGATGAACCATGCCGACAGCCCCTGCGCCACCAGCAGCGCCGCGGCGATGGCCAGCATCATCTGGCCTTGCAGGCTGCGCCACCACATCGCTCAATCGCGACTGACGGTTTTGCGCACTTCGGCCGCGAGCATGTAGCCGCCACCCCAGACCGTCTGGATCAATTGCGGGTTGCGGCTGTCGGGTTCGATCTTGCGGCGCAGCCGGCTGATCTGGTTGTCGACCGCGCGATCGAACAGATGCGCCTCGCGGCCCTGCACCATGTCGAGCAGCCGATCGCGGTCGAGCACCTGACGCGGATGTTCGAGAAACGCCATCAGCAGGCGGAATTCGGCCGAGGATATCGCCACCACTGCGCCCTCGGGATCGACCAACCGGCGCTTGAGCGGATCGAGGCGCCAGCCTTCGAATTCATAGACCGGCGCTTCGGGGCTCTCGGCCGGCGCGCGGCCGGCGCGGCGCATCACGCTGCGGATGCGCGCCACCAGTTCGCGCGGATCGAACGGCTTGACCAGATAATCGTCACCGCCGATTTCCAGCCCGACGATCCGGTCGGTCGGCTCGCCACGCGCGGTCAGGAATATCACCGGCATCTGGCGGGTTTCGGTCAGGTGGCGGCACAGCGACAGACCGTCTTCGCCCGGCATCATGATATCGAGCAAAACGAGGTCGAAATGACTGCCCGCAATCCGCGCGCGCGCTTCGGCCGCACTGGCCGTCTGGGTGACCGTGAAACCCTGGCGGCCAAGATAATCCGCCAGCGTTTCGCGCAAATCGGCCTCGTCATCGACCAGCAGGATTTCGGTGCGTTCGGGGGTTGTCATCCCCCCGACCATATCCGAACGCCGCGCAGGTTCCAGTGCACGTCTCACTGCCCGGTACCACCGGGCACTGGCGGAGGCGGCGCGGGCTGCGGCGTCGACTGCGGCGGGGGCATCATTTGGTCACCACCATGGTGCCAGTCGCCACGCTCGCGCCAGGCCCCGCGACCATGCCCGCGTGCCGCACGCAATTCCTCGTGCGTCAGTTTGCCATCGTGGTTGGTGTCGATCGCATCGAACCGGGCCTTGAGCGCTGCCTCGAACGTCGCACGCGTGATCACGCCGCTTTGCTGCGCATCGCGCATCGCGGCGCGCACGATCATCATTTCGGCGAAACCGCCCGGATGCTTGCCCGGTCCATCGTGATCGCGTGCTTCGCGACCATGCTCGCGCCATCCTTCGCGCCCTGGCCCGTCTTCGCGCTCCGCGCCGCGTTCACGCCAGCGTGCTTCGCGTGCGTGCATCCGCGCCAGAAATTCGTCCTTGCTGATCATGCCGTCGTGGTTGGTGTCCCATTCGGCAAAACGTTCGAGCAACCGCGCATCGTGATCGGCGGCATCGATCCGCCCATCGTGATTGGCATCGAGCCGATCCCACGCTTTGTCGGCGGCCGCCTTGACCTGGGCAAAGGTGATCGGTGGCGGCGGCGCCGGCGTCGGCCCCGGCGCGGCGATCACCGGCAGGGTAGCCGTCAACAGCGCCGATGCAAGACCGGCAAGCAATGCAGTCTTCAATTGCATGGTTCCTCCTTGGAGAACCCGGGGCCCGATGATCGGAGCCGCGCGAATGGAAAGCCGCAAGCCAGTGCCACGCGCCAGGCTGGGGGGGGAGTGCCTGACGGGTCGTGCTTGGGGGCGGCGTGCAACTGCCTCACGACTTTCCGCATCAGGATATAGGCCGCGTTTGTCGCCCAACTATCCCGCAACCGGCAGATTATTGTCGCACTTTGTCGCGCATGGCGCCAAACCGCGCCAGAGTGTCAGCCCGCCGCCATGACATAGGCATTCAGCTTGTTGCCATCAGGGTCGCGAAAATAGGCCGCATAGAATCCGCCGCCTTCGCCACGCGGACCGGGCGCGCCTTCGTCGCGGCCGCCATTGGCCAGGGCAAGCGCGTAAATACGGTCGACTTGCGCCGCATCGCGCGCATCGAGTGCCACCATCACGCCATTGCCGACGCTCGCCTGCTGACCGTCAAAGGGATACGTCAGCCCGATACCCGGCGCGCCGCCGGGTGTTCCCCAGGCAATGAATTGTTCGTTTTCAAACATGCGCCCGGTGCCGAGTTCGGCAGCGATAGCGTCATAGAACTTTGCCGCGCGCGCAAGGTCGCTGGTCCCCAGAGTGACATAGCCGATCATTGCAAGTGCCTCCCAAATCCTGGCCGAACGATTCGGCCTGAACGGAACGTATAGGGAACATCGATGCTTCACAAGGGCGCGGTCGCCGCTTCCAGCCAGGCGCGGTCGGCGTGGTCGAGCAAAGGCCACAGGATCGTGCGCACATCGGCATGATAGGCATCGATCCAGCCGCGCTCGGCCGCATCGAGCATGGCAGTGGCGATCAGCCGGCGGTCGATCGGTGCATGGGTCAGCGTGGCAAAGCCCAGGAAGTCACCCTCTGCGCCTTCGATCGCGCGCGGTTCGACCAGCACCAGATTTTCGATGCGGATGCCATAGGCCCCGGTGCGGTAATAGCCCGGCTCGTTCGACACGATCATCCCCGGCAGCAGCGCCTGCCCGGTACCCGCCTGCCCGCCGTGGGCTTTGGCAATCCGCTGCGGCCCTTCGTGTACGGCCAGAAAGCTGCCCACGCCATGGCCGGTGCCATGCGCATAATCGAGCCCGCCGGCCCACAGGAACTGGCGCGCCAG
>CAITOD010000095.1 GCA_903893935.1 uncultured Sphingomonadales bacterium | reverse complement strand
GCTTTCTGCGGTGCGGCGGCGCTGCCGCGCATCCGCCCCGAACGCCGCAAAGGCCTGCTCCAGTCGATCAGCGAAGCCGCCGCCACCGCACCAGGCTGGTCGCGCCGCGATCCGATCTTCTACCCCGAATACGTCGAACTCGAAGCGGCCTGAACGACCGGGCCGCATTTGATGTTATTCGTCATTCCAGATCAAGTCTGGAATAACGAAGAGATTTGGCAAGACGCGGCGATACGTCGCGCAGCAGGTTTGATCACCCGCATTCTTCGCAGAATCCCTTAGCTCTTGTACAGCGCATCCATCCGCGCGCCGTAGCGGTCGCGGATCTTGTGGCGGCGGATTTTCATCGACGGGGTCAGTTCTTCGTTGTCGATCGCGAACGGTTCGTCGGCAAAAGTGAACTGGCGCACTTTTTCGGTCACCGACAGATCGGCGTTGACGCGGTCGATCGCGCTGCGGATCGCCGCGCGGAACGCGGGCAAGTCCTGCAAGGCGGCCATATCGAACGCTTCGCCCGCTGCGCGCGACCAGTCGAGCGCCCATTCGGCATCGGGCACGATCAGGCCGACCACATAAGGCCGCTTGTCGCCGCTGACCATCGCCTGGGCGATTTCGGGCTGCAGCGTCAGCATGCCTTCGAGCTTCTGCGGCGCAATATTGTCGCCTTTGTCGTTGACGATCATGTCTTTCTTGCGGTCGGTGATGACGATCCGTCCGGCTGCATCGAGATGGCCGATATCGCCGGTGTGCAGCCAGCCGTCGCGGATCGTGCGTGCGGTTTCGGCCTCGCCCTGCCAATAGCCGTGCATCACCAGTTCGCCGCGCACGAGGATTTCGCCGTCTTCGGCAATGCGCACTTCCACCCCGCGCAACGGCGGCCCGACAGTGTCCATGCGGATGCCCGCGCGCGGGCGGTTGACCGAAATCACCGGCCCGGCTTCGGTCTGGCCATAGCCTTGCAGCATGGTCAGCCCCATCGCGGCGAAAAACACGCCGACTTCGGGATTGAGCGGCGCCCCGCCCGAAACCAGCGCCTTCATCCGCCCGCCAAAGCGTTTGCGGATTTTCGGGCGCAAGCTGGCTTCGAGCACCAGATTGACCACCCGGTCGGTCAGCCGGGCTTTGCCCGCCACGCGCCGCGCTTCGAGCGCCAGCGCCTGGTGCATCAGCATCGCGGGCATGCGTCCCTGCTTTTCGACTTGCTTCATGATCCGGTTGCGCAGCACTTCGAACAGGCGCGGCACCACCACCATCAGCGTCGGACGCACTTCCTCGATATTGCTCGCGAGCTTTTCGAGGCTTTCGGCGTAATAGATCGTGCCGCCCATGCCGATCGGCAGGAACTGGCCGGCGCTGTGCTCATAGGCGTGGCTCAGCGGCAGGAACGACAGGAACACTTCATCGCCCCAGCCGAAATCCTCGGCCACGACATGCGCCGGCCCGTCGACATTGCACAGGATCGCGCCGTGGTGCTGGCGCACCCCGCGCGGCGCCCCGCCGGTGCCGCTGGTATAGATGATGCAGGCAAGGTCGCCGCGCCTGATCGTCGCCACGCGCGCGGCGGTCGCATCGCGCGCGGCGCGCGCGTCGCCCACGATCAGTTCGTCCCAGTCGTGAAACGTCAAAGTGCCCGATTGCATCCGGCGCAACGGTTCGATGCCGATCACATGTTCGACATTGGGCGTGCGCAGCGCGGCGGCGAGCAGCGGCTTTGCCAGCTTGGCGGTCGATACGATAATCGCCCGTGCGCCCGAATTTTCGAGCACATGGTGATGATCGCGCTCGGTGTTGGTGATGTAGGTCGGCACCGTCACCAGTCCGGCGGCCATGATCGCAAGATCGGCAAGGCACCATTCGGGGCGGTTTTCCGAAACCAGCGCGACGCGGTCGCCCGGCTGCAAGCCGATCCGGCGCAGCGATTCGGCCAGCAGGCACACGCGGTCGGCCGCCGCGGTCCAGTCGATAGTGCGCCATTCGCCGCCTTGCCTCGCGGCCAGCATCGGATGCGCGCCGCGTTCCCTGGCGCGGTCGAGAAACATCGCCACCAGATTGGGGAAACGGTCAAAATCGGTCAGCTGCACGGCGCGGGGGCAATCCTCTGGGCTATGGTTGTTGCGCTTGCAGCCTAGGCGGCGCGCCACGGCACTGCAAGCCGGCAGGGGGCAAGTCGATCAGGGCCCAAGCAGGTCAGGGCCCAAGCAGGTCAGGGCCCAAGCAGGTCAGGGCGCAGCGCTCGCGCCCTCGCTGCGCGGGTCGGCGGCACCCTGCCAGCCGCTCGCAGTGTGTTCGACCGCATTGGCTTTGAGCCGCATCGGCAAAGCGACCACTCTGGCATGGCCGAGCGCGGTCAGCGCGGGGATCATCGGCTCGAGATTGCTGTGCGCTTCGACCCCGAGTGCGGCCGGGCCATTGCCTTCGGGAAACGGCATGACCACGCCTTGCGCGATGGCGCTGCGCGCATCGAGCCCCCAGTCGAGCGTGCCGATCAGCACGCGGATCACTTGCGCGGGGATCGTCATGCCGCCGGCCGCACCGGTGGCGAGCCGGATATGTCCGGCGCTGTCATAGACCACCACCGGGCTCATCGAACTGCGCGGGCGCTTGCCCGGCCCGACCTGGTTGGCGGTCGGCTTTCCGCCATGGTCGGGGATGAAATCGAAATCGGTCAATTCGTTGTTGAGCACATAGCCGTTGACGATCAGCCCCGATCCGAACGCGCTTTCG
>CAITOD010000094.1 GCA_903893935.1 uncultured Sphingomonadales bacterium | reverse complement strand
GTTCAACGCGTTTGTTGCACCCGTGGCGTTCGACCGGGTGATCGAATATCCGCTGGTGCTGGTGCTCGCGGTGCTGGCGCGGCCCTGGCGCGGCTGGCGCCTGTCGCGCCGCGAGGCAGCGCTGCTGGCCGGCGCAGCAGCGCTGTTTGGCGTGCTTTACGCCTTGCAGCATTCGGGTGTGCAGTTCCGCTGGCCCGTGGCGCCCGCCGTGCTGGCTCTCGCGATGATCGGCACCTTCCTGTTGCGCGACCGCGCGTTGTATTTCGCCGCACTGGTCGCGCTGTTCCTGGCCATTTTCCTCGCGATCCCGACCGATGTGGCGATGAAAGGTCATCTGCTGGCGGTCAAACGGTCGTTTTTCGGCGTCGTCAAAGCGGCCGAAATCGACACCGCCGATCTTGGCCATGTGCGCCTGATGATGCACGGCACCACCACGCACGGGGCACAAGTGGTGTCGGGCCCGAACCGCTGCCTGCCGCTGACGTATTATGGCCTGAAAACCGGCATCGGCCGCACGCTGCTGCTCGAACAAGCGGCGCATCCGGCGCTCAACGTCGGGGTGGTCGGGCTCGGCGTCGGCACGCTGGCGACCTATCTGCGCCCGCGCGATCACCTGACTTATTACGAAATCGACCCGCTGGTGGCGCAATTCGCATCCGACCCGCGCGATTTTACCTATCTGTCGCACTGCGCGCGCGGCACGACCACGATCGCGCTGGGCGACGGGCGGCTCAGCCTCAAGGCCGATCGAACGAGCCGCTTCGACCTGCTGGTGGTCGATGCCTTTTCATCCGATTCGGTACCCGCGCATCTGCTGACCCGCGAGGCGGTGCAGCTCTATTTTCAGCATCTCACCCCCGACGGCGTGGTGCTGTTCCACATCAGCAACCGCCATCTGGCGCTGGCCGGCCCGGTGACCGCCACCGTGCGCGCAGCCGGCGGGGTGTCGCTCCACAATCTCTATCTGTCGACCGGCGGCGGTTCGTTCCAGAACCTTTCGACCGAAGTGGTGCTCGCCGCACAAAGCCCCGCTGCGCTGAAACCGTTCGCCACCCAGCCGGGCTTCGCACCGCTCAACGCCGGGACAACCAGGCCCTGGACCGACGACTACACCAATCTGGTGGGCGCATTGCTTGCGCATCGGTAACCCGACCAACTGCGTCATACCAGATCAAGGCCGGCAGGACGAAATAATACGTTTAAAAATTGGCAGGAGTGGAGGGATTCGAACCCCCGGCCCTCGGTTTTGGAGACCGATGCTCTACCAGCTGAGCTACACTCCTGCGGTCGCTCGGGCACTGCCTGCGACAAGACCCGTGCCCATAGTGGGTTGACGAAGGCGATGCAACCGGGGAGATCATCGGCGAAAGGATGATCGAGGCGAGACAGCCGATGGCGCGCGAGGAACCCAGGATCATTCCGCCCGAGCTCTTGCTGCGGGCCTATCGGGCCGGGATTTTTCCGATGGCCGACAGCCGCGACGACCCGGAAATCTATTGGGTCGAGCCGCGCCAGCGCGCGATCCTGCCGCTCCATGCGTTTCATCTGTCGCATTCGCTTGCGCGCACATTGCGGCGCGGGCGGTTCCGCGTGACGTGCAATGCAGCGTTCGATGCAGTGATCGACCATTGCGCCGCCCCCCGCCCCGATGCGCAGGAAAGCTGGATCAGCGCGCGCATCCGCGAAAGCTATCGCGAATTGCACCGCGTGGGTGCAGCGCATTCGGTCGAGACCTGGATGATCGGCGCCGATGGTGCCGAACGGCTGGTCGGCGGGCTCTACGGGGTCGGCTTTGCGCGCGTGTTCTGCGGCGAAAGCATGTTTGCGCGCGCGCCCGATGCCTCCAAAGTGGCGCTCGCCTGGCTGGTCGCGGCCTTGCGGCGCGGCGGCGGCGAATTGCTCGATTGCCAGTTCACCACCCCGCATCTGGCATCGCTCGGCGCGGTCGAAATTCCCCAGGCCGATTATCTGGCGCTGCTCGCCCACGCCGCGCGCCCGTTCGCGCCGGGCGAGGCCTCGTTCTGCGGGGCCGGCGCTTATGGAGCCAATATCTATGGAGGGGGCGCGTCTTCGACCGGCGGGGCTGCTTCGGCCGTATCGGGCGCGGGCTCGCTTTTGCCTTTGGGCTTTGCCGCTTTGGCCGAAGCGGCGGCCGCAGGATCGTCTTCCTCGCCCGGAAACTTCATCGCGCAGTCCTTGACCCAGACGTCATAGACCGGGTGTTCGACCACGTTGAGCGAAGGCGCGTTTTTGAACAGCCAGCCCGAAAACACTTTGTGCCAGCTCAGCCGTTCCTGAATGCTCGCGCGTTCCTCGACGAACAACTGGACGAAAGCGCCCACTTCCTGCGGGTCTTCCCACGGCGCGGTGCGTTCGCATGTTGCCAGCTTGATGATCACATTGCCGATGCGGCGCGATTCGCCCGGTTTGAGCACCACGTCCTGCGTCAGGTTGTTGCGCTTGTTGATCAGGCCGATCGTCGCCACGCGGTCTTTGACCGGGGTGCCATGTTCGCTTTCGACCACGCCGCTGGCAAGCGCCGAAGGGCCTGACGCGTCGGTTGCTTCGACCGGCGGCGGCGCTTCGGCCTGGCGGTCGCATCCCGCCAGCGCGAGTGCCAGCAGGCACAAAGCGCCGGAAGCCAACTGGTTGGGGCGGGTCACCGGGATCGACGCGAGCGTCAGACCTGGTCGGGCGACCAGGCTTCGTAATCGCCGGTCGCCGCCGCGCGCACGCCGCCGCGTTCCAGCGCGCCCTGCGGGCGATAGGCCGCCGAAGTGCCGGTCATATTGGGGGTGTAATCGACTTCCCACACGTGCGGCGGCGGCAAGTAGCTTTCGGGCACGCTGTCGAAACTGCCGTGGAGCCAGCCGTGCCATTCGGCCGGCACGCGGCTCGCATCGTTGGCGCCGTTGTAGATCACCCAGCGGCGTTCGTGGCCGGCAAACGGGTGGCCTTTGGGAAAGCGCTTTCTGGCGCGATAATAGACATTGCCTTGCGCATCTTCGCCGACGCGCTCGCCATTGCGCGCGCTGTCGAGCCAGGTGCCGAAGGTGGCGCCGTTCCACCAGGTGAAGATTGTGCCGAGGATGCTCATGGCCAAATCGCTTAGCCCTTCGAGGGGCTTCGAGGCAAGGCTTTACCAGTTGACCGTGTCGCCGGGTTTCAGCCCGATTTCGGCCGCGCGGCCCGCGTTGAGTTCGAGCACGCCGGCCGCCATGCCGTTCGAGTAGAGCGGGGTTTCGTCATAAGGCACTGCATTTGCGGCGATATTGAGCACTTTGTGATCGGCGCCGATGTAGATGATATCGAGCCCGATCACCGTGTTCTTCATCCAGAAGCTCGCTTCGCGCGGCGGGACCATCGGGAAAATCATGCCTTCGTCCGCGCCCATCGCGTTGCGGAACATCAGGCCGCGCGCCTGTTCGCGTTCGGACGTGGCGACTTCGACCTGGAACGTGTGCCGGCCTTTGGCAGTGGTTACGGTCAGCGGAATGACTGCGAGCCCCGAGACCGGATGGATGCGCGGCTCGGTTGCCGCTGTGCTCGCGCCCGTGGTGCCGCTTGCCGCAACCGGCGAACAGGCGGCGGTCGCAACCAGCAAGCCGGTTGCGGCGAATAGGCCGGTCAGCCAGGCCATCACGTTACGCATCATCGGCTTCATCCACCCATTGCTGTGCCGCCACATCGTCGACCGCATCGATCAGCGCGCAAGCCGTGGCCAGCGGGTGGCCTGCGCGCAACATCGCCGCCACTTGCCGCGCGCGCGTGGCAGGATCAAGGCGATCTTTGCGCAAATTGCGCGCGGCGGCTGAACCCGCGCCGAACGGCCCGAGCCGCCGCCGCCGCGCGAACGCGAGCGCTGCTTGCCGCCGCGCGTGATCGGTGCCGCTGGCTTCGGCCACCAGCGGCGCGGCGATCCCGTCGCGCGCCAGCGTTTCGGCGATCCGCCGCGCGCCAAACCCCCGGCGCATCAGCCCGGCGCCGCGCGCCATGGCATAGCCCGCATCATCCACAAACCCGCGCGCGACCATGCGCTCGACCAGCGCTGCCACATCGGGCGTGGTCTCATCCGCCCAGCCGCGCTCGCGGATCTTGCGCTTGAGATAGGCCGCCAGCCGCCCGCCGCTGCTCGCAAACCGCGCCACATAAGCAAGCGCCAGCTCGTCGAGCAGTCGCGCATCGAGCGGACGCGGGCGGCGCTCGCCACGGCGAACGCTCCGACCAGGTTCCCCGCGATTATGCTCCTCATCCATCCTCAGCGCCTTATTCGTGCCACAGTCCGCGATATACGGGAACATTCGCCCGATGTACCATTTTGAGCCTCGGGCGCAAAAACACTGCCGAGATATCCAACCGGGGTAGCAGATGACCGTTTCCATTGTGGCCCGCGACGAAACAACGCTGGTGCCAACGCCCAACGACGATGCGCAGCCGCGCCGCTTTTCGGATTTCGCGACCTTTTGCGAGGCGCTCGATTATGCCGCCGCGGGTGCGCGCGGGCTCAATTTTCACGATGCACGCGGAACGCTGTCGTGCGTGCTGCCGTATCGCCAGTTGCGCGCCGATGCGCTGGTCAGCGCGCGGCGACTGATCGCAATGGGCATTGCGCCGGGCGATCGCGTGGCGCTGATCGCCGAAACCGGGCCGGCCTTTGCCATCCTGTTTTGCGCGGCGATGTATGCCGGGGCCTGGCCGGTGCCGCTGCCGCTGCCGACCAGCTTTGGCGGCAAGGACAACTATATCGATCAGATCGCGGTGCAGCTGGCGAGCTCGGACCCGCACGTGCTGATCTATCCCGATGAAATCGGCACGATGTGCGCGGCCGCCGCCGCACGCCAGGGCTGCCTCGCGATGAGCTGGGACGATGTCGCGGCGATCGCGCCGGCGGATACCGAGCTGCCCCCTGCCGATCCCGAGGCGATCTGCTATCTGCAGTATTCGAGCGGATCGACCCGCTTTCCGCATGGCGTCGCGGTAACGCATCGCGCTTTGCTCGCCAATCTCGCCGGCCACGCGCATGGCATGGCGATGC
The DNA here is from genome assembly GCA_903893935.1 of uncultured Sphingomonadales bacterium. Classification (GTDB taxonomy): domain Bacteria; phylum Pseudomonadota; class Alphaproteobacteria; order Sphingomonadales; family Sphingomonadaceae; genus Novosphingobium. The sequence continues at coordinate 525 of CAITOD010000094.1, read as the reverse complement.
AGGCGGGCGACCGCTGCGTAAGCTGGCTGCCGTGGTATCATGACATGGGCCTGGTCGGTTGTGTGCTTTCGCCGATCGCCAACCAGATTTCGGTCGATTATTTGCGGACCGAAGATTTCGCGCGCCGCCCGCTCGCCTGGCTCGATCTGATCAGCCGCAACCAGGGCACCACGGTGTCGTATTCGCCGACGTTCGGCTATGACATCTGCGCGCGCCGCGTTTCGAGCCAGACCCATGCCGCAGAACGCTTCGACCTGTCGCGCTGGCGCGTGGCGGGCAATGGCGCCGACATGATCCGCCCCGATGTGATGCAATCGTTCCTCGACACCTTTGCGCCCGCCGGCTTTCGCGCCGCCGCATTCCTGCCGAGCTACGGCCTTGCCGAAGCGACGCTCGCCGTCACGCTGATGCCGCCGGGCGAAGGCATCCGTGTCGAACTGGTCGAGGAAGAACGCCTGTCGGGTAGCCCGCGCGATCTGTCACGCCCCGCCCGCTATCGCGCGATCGTCAATTGCGGGCTGCCGG
>CAITOD010000093.1 GCA_903893935.1 uncultured Sphingomonadales bacterium | reverse complement strand
CGATCTTGCTGCCGCCGACCGGCTTGTCGGGATGGGGATGTGGGCGGGCATCGCTGCTGGCGGGCTTGGGCTCTGCCTTGCTTTTCGTATCCGGCCTCGCTTTGGTTTCGGGCTTGGATCTGGTTTCCGGTTGGGGCTTCGTCTCGGCTTTGGGAGCGGGCTTGGGGACGGGTTTGGGCTTTGGCACGGGTTTCGGTTCGGGCTTTGGCGCCGGTTCAGGTTTTGGCGCCGGTTCAGGTTTTGGCTTGGGCGCCTTTTTGGGTTCCGGCTTTGGCACCGGCACAGGTTCGGGCTTTGCCACCGGCAGCGGCACGTCGGCGTGGTCGGGTTCGCCAAAATCTTGCGCGAGATCGGGCGCGGGCTGCGCATCGGGTTTGGGCGAAGTCGATTGCGCGGCCAGATCGGGCGCAAACGACACCGTCATGCGCTGCGGCGGAGGCTGCACTTTGCGGCCGAGCGGCGACAGCGTCAGCGCTGCGATCAGCGCGGCGTGCGCCGCCAGTGCGACAGCCAGGCCAAGCGCTTCTTCGCGATTGAGGCCAAAGGGTGATGCCCTGCGCATGCCCGATGTCCCTAAGGCGCTTCAACTGAACCGTTGGTGACCAGCGAAATCGATTTGAACCCGGCGGCGTTGAGCGCCCCCATCACCGCAATCACCTGCCCATAATCGAGATGCCGGTCGGCGCGCAGCGTCACCAGCGGCGGTTTGTCGCCCGCATCGCGCATGGCCTGCGCCAGCCGGTCGCCGAGTTCGCCCGGTGCCAGTTCCTGGCTGTCGAGAAACACGCGGCCCCGGCCATCCATGCTCACGGTGATCGCGTGCGGTTCGTCCTTCAAGGCTTCGGCGCGGCTGTCGGGCAGGTCGATCGGCACGCCCGCGGTCAGCATTGGCGCGGTGACCATGAAAATGATCAGCAGCACCAGCATGACATCGACCAGCGGCGTCACATTCATGTCGGACAGCAAGGCAGCGCGCCCGCGACCGCGCCGGCGACGCCCGCTGCGCCCCGAGGCCAGATTCATCGCCATCTACTGCTCCAGCTCGCGGCTGAGCGTGGCGTGGAACCGGTCGGCAAAGCGGAACAGCGCGGTTTCGAAGCCGTTCACCTGCGTCGAAAAGCGGTTGTAGGCAACCACCGCCGGGATCGCCGCAAACAGGCCGATCGCGGTCGCAAACAGCGCTTCGGAAATCCCCGGCGCCACCACCGCAAGCGACGAATTCTGTTGCGCGCCGATGCGGAAAAAGCTGTCCATCACCCCCCACACGGTGCCGAACAGGCCCACAAATGGCGCCACCGTGCCGACCGTGGCCAGAAACCCGAGCCGGCGCGCGAGCTGGTCGCTTTCCTCGGTCACCGCGCTGTCCATTGCCGCGGCCAGCCGCTGGCGCGTGCCCTCGCGGTCTATTGTCTTGCCCGCGGTCGAGCGGCGCCATTCGGCCAGCGCGGCGGCGACCACGCGCGCAGTCGGGATGTCCTTCTTGCCCTGTTCCTGCTGATAGGCATCGATATCGCGCGCCGACCAGAAACCGGCCTCGTAGGTGCGGCAGCGCCGCGCAACCAGGGCCATGCGCACGACAAACCCGACCACGATCATCCACACCCACACCGAGGCGAACAGCAGTCCGCCGATCACCGCCTCGACCACCACGTCGGCGTGGAGAAACAGTTCGATCGGATTGAGCCGGGTCGGCGCACCGATCGCGCCCACGGCAAGCACCTGAAGCATCATGTGCAATGTTTCATCCTTCTGATTCGATTGCTGTTTCTTCGGCAGGCAGCAGCGCGCGGAACGCCGCCAGCCAGCCGGGGGGCTGCCGCCGCGGCCGGCCGTCGGGGGCGACAAAAGCCACGCGCAGCGACGCGCTGCACAAGAGATCGTCGCCGAGCCACGCCGCCTGATCGAGCCGGCAGGCGGCGGACGAGACTTCAGCCACAGTGCTGACAATCATGACGACATCATCGAGCCGCGCCGGGCGACGGTAGCGCAAGGCAAGTTCGGTCACCGCATAGGCGCCCTCGCCCGCGTCGTGCGCCGCGCGCTGGTCGATGCCGCAGTGGCGCAGCATGTCCGACCGGGCGCGTTCGAACCAGCGCAAGTAATTGGCGTGATAGACCATTCCGGACAAATCGGTGTCCTCGAAATAGACCCGCACGGCAAACAGGTGGCGCTTGCCGTCGAAACAGCCGGAGGGCGGTTGGGGCGCTGTCATCGCGGTACTAGTAACGGGGTTGGCAAGCCCGGGGCAAGGCCGGGCGGGCACGTTTCACCCGAAATCGCCAGTGGCTTGGCGTAACACCAAGATGCGTTGAGATGGACCTGTTGAGCCCCTCCCCTTCAGGGGATCGTTGCGGAATTCGCGTCCGATGCGAATTTCGCATGGGAGGATGGCGTTGGGGTGATTGATGCGCTTGATTTTGGGGGGCTTGTGGCTGGTTTGACCACGATATCGGTGGTTCAGGCAAGCTTTGCGGCGCGTTTCATGTTGTAGG
>CAITOD010000092.1 GCA_903893935.1 uncultured Sphingomonadales bacterium | reverse complement strand
GAGCCGCAAAGTCGGCCACGACATTTCGGCGACCCCGCTTTCCAAAGTGCGTCACGACTTGCGCATGATGAGCCTCGACAACGCGTTCACCGACGCGGAAGTCGCCGAATTCGTCGCGCGCGTCCGCCGGTTTCTGGCGCTGCCGCTCGATGCCAACCTGGTGATGACCGCCGAAGACAAGATCGACGGGTTGTCGTGCGCGCTGCGCTATGAAGCGGGCCGGCTGGTGCGCGCGGCGACGCGCGGCGACGGCCAGGTCGGCGAAGACGTCACCGCCAATGTCGCGCATATCACCAATATTCCGCAGGTTCTCGCAGGCAACGTGCCCGATCTGTTCGAGATTCGTGGCGAAGTCTATATGAGCCGCGCCGATTTCGCCGCGCTCAACCAGGCGCAGGAAGACAAAGCCGAAAAGCTGTTCGCCAACCCGCGCAATGCCGCTGCCGGTTCGCTGCGGCAAAAGGATGCCAATGTCACTGCCAGTCGGCCCTTGCGCTTTCTCGCGCATGGCTGGGGGGTGCACACCGATTTGCCCGCCGATACGCAATTTGGCGTCATGGCGGCGATTGCCGGCTGGGGCGTGCCTGTTTCGCCGCTGTTGGTGCGCTGCGCCTCGACCGAAGCGATGCTGGCGCATTACCGCGCGATCCAGACGCAGCGACCGACGCTTGGCTATGACATCGACGGTGTGGTCTACAAAGTCGATCGGCTCGACTGGCAGGAGCGGCTGGGGTTTGTCGCCAAGGCACCGCGCTGGGGCATGGCGCACAAGTTCCCCGCCGAACGCGCCGAAACCGTGGTCGAAGCGATCGATATCCAGGTCGGCCGCACCGGCAAGCTGACCCCGGTCGGCCGGCTCGCGCCGGTGCTGGTGGGCGGGGTGACGGTGACCAATGTCACGCTGCACAACCGCGACGAGATTGCGCGGCTCGGGGTGCGTGTCGGCGACCGGGTGGTCTTGCAACGCGCCGGTGATGTCATCCCGCAAGTGGTTGAAAACCTGACGCGTGACCATGCGCGCGAAGCATATGCGTTCCCCGATCATTGCCCCGAATGCGGGTCGGAAGCGGTGGCAGAAGAGGGTGAAGTCGATGTGCGCTGCACCGGCGGGCTGATCTGCCCGGCGCAGCGCACCGAGCGGTTGCGCCATTTCGTCAGCCGGCCCGCGCTCGATATCGAAGGGCTGGGCGACAAGACGATCGCCGAATTCTTTGCGCTGGGCTGGCTCGAAAGCCCGGCCGACATCTTTCGCCTGAAAGCGCGCCGCGCCGAAATCCTCGGCCGCGAGGGGTGGAAGGACAAGTCGGTGGATAACCTGTTGACGGCGATCGAGGCGCGCCGCGCGCCCGATGCCGCGCGGCTGCTGTTCGCGCTCGGTATTCGCCATGTCGGGCAAGTGACCGCACGCGACCTGATGAAGCGCTTCGTTACCATGCCGCAGTTGCGCGCGGTGGCCATGCGCGCGCATCAGGGTGATGAGGAAGCGCGTGCCGAATTGCTGGCGATCGACGGGGTGGGGCCGGTGGTGGTCGGGGCGCTGGGCGAATTCTTCCACGAAGCGCACAATTGCGCGGTGTGGGATGACTTGCTGAACGAATTGAGCCCGCCGCCTTATGTGGTTGAAACCAAAGCGAGCGCGGTTGCGGGCAAAACGGTGGTGTTCACCGGCAAGCTCGAAACAATGAGCCGCGACGAAGCCAAAGCGCAAGCCGAAGCCTTGGGCGCGCGCGCTGCTGGCACCGTTTCGGCCAAGACCGATCTGGTGGTTGCAGGGCCAGGCGCAGGATCGAAACTCAAACAGGCCGCAGCGCTCGGCATCGCGGTGATCGACGAAGCGCAATGGGCCGAGATCGTGCGCAATGCCGGGTGATTTGGCCGATCTGGCGGCAGCCGGCGCGCGCGCCGGTGCAGCGCTGGTTGCACGCGGCCAGACGCTCGCGGTGGTCGATGGCGCGACCGGCGGGCTGATTTCGGCGGGGCTGCTCGCCATGCCGGGCGCCTCGGCATTTTATCGCGGCGGCGGGATTGTTTACACGCTCAAAGGGCGGCGGATCGTGCTCGGGCACGAGCCGGGATCGTTGCGCGGGTTGACGTCAGCCACGCCCGCCTATGCGCTGGCGCAAGCCGAGCTGATCCGTGCGCGCTATCAGGCGGATTGGGGGATTGCCGAAACCGGGGCGGCCGGGCCCGGCGTGCATCCGCTCGGTGTGCCATCGGGCAGTAGCGCGATCGGAGTGGTCGGCCCGGACGGGGTTCAAGCCGCGATCACGGTTGCGACCGGCAGCGCGGATCGTCTGGGCAATATGCAGGCGTTCGCGCTGGCCGCGCTAGGCCTGCTGGCCGAAACGCTGCTGAGGCACGGTGGTGGGCGGTGAGGCAGCACGCCATGACCCACCCCTGTCACCCCACACCAACCCCCGTTCGTGCTGAGCCTGTCGAAGCAGGCGCGCCATGATTTCCCCAAACCCCGGGGATATCTCGCGCGCCTGTTTAGCTGCGCTGGCCTTCGGCTCGACAGGCTCAGCACGAACGGATATTTCGAATTTTCATGTGTTTGTTGGCATCACCACACATGCACGCGCTGGTCGGGGGCGAGGTAGAGCTTGTTTTCCGGCTTGACGTCAAACGCGGCGTACCAGGCGTCGACATTGCGGACCACGCCGTTGACGCGGAACGGATCGGGGCTGTGCGGGTCGTCGAGCAATTGTTCGCGCAGCGCTTCGTCGCGCACCTGGCCCTGCCAGCTTTGCGCATAAGCAAGAAAGAAGCGCTGATCGGCGGTCAGCCCGTCGATTTCCGCCGCCATGTCCTCGTGCCGTTTCAGATAGCGGTGATAGGCGACATAGGCCGCTTCGAGCCCGCCCAGATCGGCGAGATTTTCGCCGAGCGTCAGCGCCCCTTTGATATGCAGCCCGGGTAAAGGTTCATAGGCATCGAACTGTTTGGCCAACTGATCGGCATGCGCTTTGAATTTGGCCGCGCTCGCAGCACTCCACCAGTCGTGCAGCCGCCCCTGACCATCGAACTGGCGGCCTTCGTCATCGAACGCGTGGCCCATTTCGTGGCCGATGGTGGCGCCGGCTGCGCCATAATTGATCGCCGGATCGGCATTGGCGTCGAAGAACGGCGGCAACAGCTCGGCTGCGGGATAGGTGATCTGGTTGCTGCGCGGATCATAGAACGCGTTGACCGTCTGCGGCGTCGCATCCCACAGCCCGCGATCGACCGGGGCGCCGAAGCGTTTGACTTTCAGGCTCCAGCCAAAGCGCTCGGCTTCGATCGCATTGCCCAGCGGATCGTCGGCGAGCGCATGGAAATCGCTGTAATCGATGAATGTTTTCGGACCCGCGGTGCGCACTTCGAGCGCTGCCAGCTTGGCCAGCGCCGCTTTGCGCGTCGGCGCGTCCATCCACGCCGTAGCGGTGATCAGGTCGCCATAGGCGGCGCGCAAATCGTCGACAAGTTCGCCCATTTGCGCCGCAGCATCGGTCGACCAATGGGCTTTGAGATAGATCTGCCCGACGTCTTCGCCGAGTTCGCGGTTCAATTCATCGACTGCGCGTTTCCAGCGCGGGCGCTGCGCGGTCGCGCCGCCGAGCACCGTGCCGTAAAAGGCAAAATGCGCCTGATCGAACGCGGCGGGCAAATAAGCGGCCTGATCGCTGATCAGCCGGAACACCAGATAGTCCTTCCACAGCTCGATCGGATCGCGATCGAGATGCGTGCCGATCGCGCGGATCGCGCCCGGTTGGCCGATCACCACCAGTTTGGCCGAGGCAAGGCCAAGTTTGGCCAGCATCGCATCCCAGGCGATCCCCGGCGCATAGCCTGCCAGTTTGGCGCGCGTGACCGGGTTATAGGTCGCGCGCGGGTCGCGCAGGCGTTCGGGTGTCCAGTCGCTGGTGGCGATCGCGGTTTCCAGCTTCATGATCGCAGCGGCGCGCAAGGCCCCGTCCGCTACGCCCGCCAACGTGAAAATCTGCGCGATATAGTCGCTGTAAGCCTTTCGCACAGCGACATATTTCTCGCCGGTTTCAAGGTAATAGGAACGCCCTGGCAGGCCCAGCGCGCCCTGGTCGACATCGACCGCATAGCGCGCGGGATTGTCCTGATCGGGCGCGATGCTGAACTGGATCGCGCTGGCAAAGCCGGGCTCGGCCATCAGCTCCATCAGCTCGCGGCGCGTCTTGACCGCGGCGATGCGCGCGACCAGCGGCTGCAGCGAGGCCACCCCGCGCGCCTCGATCGCCTTTTCATCGCTGAACGCCGACCACACCGCAGCAATCCGCTGCGCCGCCGGCGAGTCGGGCTTGGCGACGGAGGCTTCGGCAATCTTGCGGATTTCATCGGCAACCGTGTCGTCGAGATCGTAGTTGTAGCCGATCCGCGTCTTGTCCGCCGGGATCGACGTGTGATCGGCCCAGTTGCCTTCCATATACCGGTAGAAATCGTCGCCCGGGATGAGGTCGCGGTTCATATTGGCAGTATCGAGCCCATAGCTGCCGTAATGCGGCGCGTCGGCGTCTGGCGCGGCGGCGTCTTGCGCGGCAACCGGCAGCGGCGCCAGCAGCGCAACGGCGCAAAGGGCGCGGGCAATGCGCCGAAACCGGATCGTGGTCATTGAACCTCCGCCAATGCCCGCGCGCGCGTTGGGGGGGATGCGCGGGGCCGATGCGTGATGCCCCATACGCGATCAGCGCGGATCGGCAAAGCGCGCGGGGCGGCGCTCGCGAAACGCCAGGAGCCCTTCGCGGAAATCGCTGCCGGCAAAGGCCGCGTCGAACGCCTCATCGAGCGCGGGATCGTGCCCCAGCGGTGCGTGCGCGACCGCGCGTTTGAGTGCTGCGAGGCTCGCAGGCGACAAGGCCGCCATCGCGCGCGCAGTGGCCTCGGCTTCGGCCATGGCATCATTTGCCACCAGTTCGACGAGGCCGATCCGCGCAGCCTCGGCCGCATCGATCCGCGTGGCGCCACAGAGCAGGCGCGCCGCCTGCCCCGGCCCGACCAGCGCCACCAGCCGCGCGATATCTTCCTGCGGATACGTAATGCCGAGCTTGGCCGGGGTGATCGCAAAGACCGCGCGCGGCCCCGCCACGCGCACATCGGCCGCCAGCGCCAGCGCCACCCCCGCGCCGAAGCAATCGCCATCGATCGCGGCAATCACCGGCATCGGCAGGTGCGCGAGGGGCGCCAGCGCTGCGCGCATCGCCGCGCGAAAGGGTGCCCGCAATGCGGCGTCGTCGGCGAGCATGGCGATTTCGCGCAAGTCCGAGCCCGAACAGAACATGCCGGCACCGGCCGCGCCCAGCACCACCGCACGCGGCGCCGCTGCGGCAATTTCGGCCACGCTGCGGGCGAGCGCCTTCCAGCCCGCCAGCGGCAGCGCATTGCGCGTGGCGGGCGAATCGAGCGTGAGCGTGGCAATGCCATCGGCGATCCGGTGCGAAATCATCCGCGCGATCTATCGCCCCAGGCGCCTGCCAACAAGGAAAACGCCGCGGCGCTGGACCTTGGCGCCGCAGGCTTTATCGCAAGGCTATGGACACTGCCGCATGCACCCCGCGCCCGCATCTCGCGCTGATCCCCGCGACACTGGTGGCGCTGGGCATGATCATGTCGACCGATGTGCTCAAGACCGCGCCGACTGTGGCGCTGAATGTTGCGCCCGGGCAGTTCGTGTGGCTGTGGATCGGTGGCGGGCTGCTCTCGCTGGTCGGTGCGCTGTGCTATGTCGAAATGGCCTGCGCATTTCCCGATGCGGGGGGCGAATACCACTTTCTGGCGCGCGCGTGGGGGCCTCGCATGGGGGCGCTCTATGCGTGGTCGCGGTTTGCCGTGATGCACACCGGGTGGATCGCGCTGATGGCGCATTTGCTGGCCGATTACGCCGCTGCCGTGGTGCCGATGGGGCCCGGCGTGCGCACACGGCTGGCGCTGGCGATTGTCGCAGCGCTCGCGCTCGTCAACTGCGTGCATGTGCGGGTGGGTTTTCTGACGCAGGCGCTGCTGGTGGCACTGGTGGCGAGCGGGTTTGCCGCGGTGATCGTTGCCGGGTTTGCGGCCGCGCCGGGCGCTCCGGTTGCAGCGCCTGCGGGCGAACGGCATATCGGGGTCGCGCTGATCTATGTGTTTCTGGCTTATGGCGGGTGGAGCGACATGGCGACGCTCTCGGCCGAACTGCGCGCCGGGCGGCGCG
>CAITOD010000091.1 GCA_903893935.1 uncultured Sphingomonadales bacterium | reverse complement strand
TGGCGATGTGTTCTTCGGTCAAAAGGGCAAGGGCGCTAAGCGGGCCAAATATGCGGACGGACGTCTGAGCGCCTGGATCGACATAGAAGTGCGCAAGCCCGCAGAGGCCCTGGACGTCGTCGCCAGCCGCTCGCACCTGTCGCCGGAAACCAAAGACTTCATCGACCGTTTCCAGGTCGCCGAGATGGTGCAGGCGGGCTCCTCGCTCAAGTTCTGCAAGCTGGCGTCGGGCGAGGCCGATCTCTACCCGCGCCTGGGCCGAACCATGGAATGGGACACCGCCGCAGCGGATGCGGTCCTGCGCGCTGCGGGCGGTTTTGTCCGAACGCTGGACGGCCGGCCGCTGAAATATGGCAAGGTGGGCCAAAAGGACGAGGCCGACTTCGCCAACCCCTATTTCGTGGCTTCTGGCCCCTTTGATCCTGTGAAGGGCGGCCAATGACGCTTGCGCCCGAACGCCTTACCCACCTGCAAAGGCTGGAAGCAGAATCCATCCATATCATGCGCGAGGTCGCCGCCGAGGCCGAGCGGCCTGTGATGCTCTATTCCATCGGCAAGGATTCGGCCGTGATGCTGCATCTGGCGGCCAAGGCCTTTTATCCGTCCAAACCGCCCTTCCCGCTTTTGCATGTCGACACCACCTGGAAGTTCCAGGCCATGTACGAAATGCGCGAACGCATGGCCGCTGAACTCGGTTTTGAGCTTCTGGTCTACAAGAACCCCGAGGCCGTGGCGCGGGGCATCAATCCCTTCGATCACGGCTCGGCCCTGCATACCGATATGTGGAAGACCGAGGGACTGAAACAGGCGCTCGACACCTATGGCTTTGACGCCGCCTTTGGCGGCGCGCGGCGCGACGAGGAGAAATCGCGCGCCAAGGAACGCATTTTTTCGTTCCGCACCGCAAGCCACGGCTGGGACCCCAAGAACCAGCGGCCCGAGCTGTGGAACTTGTACAACGCGCGCAAGAACAAGGGCGAATCGATCCGCGTGTTCCCGATCTCGAACTGGACCGAGCTCGATATCTGGCAATATATCCACCGCAATCAGGTGCCGATCGTGCCGCTCTATTTCGCGGATGTGCGTCCGACCTATGAGTGGGAAGGCCAGCTGTTCATGGCCGACGATATCGCGCGGCTCGAACGCGTGCTTGGCTATCGCCCCGAGATTGTCGAGCGGTCGATCCGGTTCCGCACGTTGGGCTGCTTTCCGCTGACCGGCGCGGTCGAAAGCACTGCCAGCACGCTGCCCGAAGTGATCCAGGAAACGCTGCTGACCACTACCAGCGAACGCCAGGGCCGGGTGATCGACAAGGATGCCGGCGGCGCGGGCATGGAAGTCAAAAAGCAGCAGGGGTATTTCTGATGACCGACGCGATTGCCCCCGAAGGCCCCAGTTATGTCGTCGAAGACCTGATCGCGCAGGATATCGACGCTTATCTCGATCTGCACCAGCACAAGACAATGCTGCGCTTCATCACCTGCGGCAGCGTCGATGATGGCAAATCGACGCTGATCGGGCGCTTGCTGTATGATTCGAAAATGATTTTCGAAGACCAGCTGGCAGCGCTGGAAGCGGATTCAAAACGGCAGGGCACGCAAGGCCAGGCGATCGATTTTGCGCTGCTGGTCGATGGCCTCGCGGCCGAACGCGAACAGGGCATCACGATCGATGTCGCCTATCGCTTTTTCAACACCGAAAAGCGCAAGTTCATCGTTGCCGATTGCCCCGGGCACGAACAGTACACGCGCAACATGATCACCGGCGCCTCGACCGCCGATCTTGCGGTGATCCTGATCGATGCGCGCAAGGGCGTGCTCGTGCAGACGCGGCGCCATTCGTACCTCTGCCACCTGATCGGCATTCGCAACGTGGTGCTGGCGGTCAACAAGATGGACCTGATCGG
>CAITOD010000090.1 GCA_903893935.1 uncultured Sphingomonadales bacterium | reverse complement strand
CAGCAGATAGCGCTTGACCTAACCGACATCGGGCGCATCGGGCGTGCCCAGATTGACCAGCAGCACACCCACCCGCCCGGTGGCAACCGGGGGATGGTCTTGCGGCCAGTGCGGCGGAATCACATCGGTCATCAGAGTCCTTGATATCGCGTGATTTTTGACAAAAACCGGTTCCCACTTTTTGTCATCACGCTTTAGAGTCCTTCGGACAGGAGCGGCAAGCGGCGATAGCGTATGCCGCTGGCAGAAAACAGCGCATTGGCGACTGCCGGGGCGACCGCGACCATGCCCAGATCACCGGGGTCAAACGGTTCGGCGTCGCTGGTGGCAAAGGCAACATCGACCTTGGGGCAATCGGCCAGCAGCGGCAAGTCGAGCCCGGCCAGCCTTCCAGCCAAAGGCAGGCCCGCGTTCCAGCGGGTGCTGCCGCCGACCGCATAAGCGAGGCCGAACAGCAAGCCGCCCTCGATCTGCTGGCGCGCGATGTCGCGGTTGACGATCCGGCCGATGTCGCAAAACGCCGCCAGGCTGGCGACGCGCAAGGCGCCCGCTTCGGCGCGCGCGGTCGCGACCACCGCGATATAGCCGGCGCGCAAGCCCTCGGGCGCGGCCAGAGTCATCGTATGGCACGCGATGCCCTGCCCCGAGCCACCGCCCCCGCCGCCCCAGGTGGCGAGCTGCGCTGCGCCTTCGAGCGCTGCGACCAGCCGCGGTTCACCGCCCAGCATTGCCACGCGGAACGACAGCGGCTCGGCATTGGCGAGATGCGCGCATTCGTCGATAAAGCTCTCGGTGAAGAACGCGGTATAACCATGCGCGCCGCCGCGCAGCCGCCCCACGGGCAGACTCATGGCAACCGGCACATGATCGGCCGCGCGCTCGGGAATGGCATAGACGGGCATCGCACCCGCCACAGCCAGCGGATCGGCGGCGCCTGCCGCCATGGCTTGCGCGGCATGCGCAGTCGCTCCGCCAAACAGCCGCGCGCCGGTTTCGACGCCGCTGGCGGGTGCAGCAATACGCGCGCGCCAGCCGATCACATGCGCCTTGGCGGGATCGAATGCGGCGCTCAATGTGGCGCTCACCGGCGCGCGCGGAAAGGCTGCGAGCGTTTCCTGCCAGCGCGACCACGTCAATTGCACCGGGCGGCCGACCGCGCGCGCGATCGTTGCGACTTCCTCGGCAATCCGCGCATCGAGCCGCGCGTCAAAGCTGCCGCCGGCGGGCAGCGGATAGACCGTGACCGCGCTCCGGCTCAGCCCGGCGCCGCGCGCCGCGGCTTGCGCGGCTGCTTCGGGCGCTTGCGTGGCGATCCACAGTTCCAGCTGGCCGTGTGCCAGCCGCGCGGTCGCACTGGCGGGTTCGAGCGGGGCATGCAGCGCAGGCTCGACATCGTAGCGCGCCGACAGCGTCGGGTGGATCAGCAAAGCGTCGGGATCGCCGTCCGCGGCAATCCGCGTCGCGCTGCCATGCACCAGCGCAGTATCGAGTGCGGCTTCGCACGTCGTGCTGTCGACCACGCGCCCGCCTTCGGCCGGATCGGCGCGAAAGCGCGGCTCCATCGCGGCGAGCGCGCGATCGGCGGCGTGCCAGGTTTGCGCCACCGCGGCCAGCCAGCGTGTCCCCGGCACCACCGCGATCAGGCCGGGCACCTGGTGTGCGGCCGCGGCGTTGTGCCCGGCGAGGCGGCAATGGCCTTGCGGCCCGTGCGCGATCGCGGCGTGGACCATATCGGGCAGCCGCACATCGGCGGCAAAGACCATGCTGCCATCGACTTTGGCGGGCAGATCGAGCCGGGGGAACGCCGGCGCGGCGTGCGGGCCTGCCGGGGCATCGCTGTCTTCGCGCGCGGGCGCAGCGCGCAGCATGGGTGCTGCGGGTGGCGCTGCGGCCAGCGCCGCATCGATCAGCCGTGCGAATGGCACGCGTTTCTTGCCGCACACGACTTTGTGATCGCGCGTGTCGCACGCCGCAGTGCTCACGCCCAGTTCGCTCGCGGCGGCGCCGATCAGCGCCGCGCGCAAGGCGGCGGCGGCCAGCCGCAAGCGCGGTTCGAATGCGGCAAGCGTGGTGCCGCACGCGGTCACCAGCACCGGCACGCGATCCGCTTCAAGCCGCGCAAGCGCATCCTGCGGCGACCCTGCCAGTGTATCGGCCAGAGCTTCGCCGATCCACGGAGCGCCTGCAACCGCGCGCGGCAGCCACATCGTGGCCCATTCGGCGGCGATCACCGGATCGGCGTAAAAGGGGCTCAACGGCGCCGGTTCCACGCCCACGCGCGCCCAGTCCGCGCCGAGTTCGACTGCGACGATCTGGGCCGCCAGCGTGGTCACGCCCTGCCCCATTTCGGTTGCGGGTACTGCCACGCTCACCGTGCCGTCGCGCGCCAGCCGGATCAGCCCGTCGATCACATGCTCGCCTTCGCCCGCCACCAGCGGCACGCGATAATGGCGCGGCACCAGCGCCAGACCGACCACCAGCGCGCCCGCCGCACCCGCACCGATCAGCACGGCGCGCCGCGTCAGCGCGCGCAGGTCTCGCGCGTCGGGCATCAGGCGTGCGTATCCAGCCAGGCGGACACCTGGCGCGCAATCGCCATATAGGCTTCGGCGAGCGGGCCCTCGCCCGCCGCCGGCGGCGCGCCCGCGTCACTGCCGCGACGGATTTCCATTGCCAGCGGGATGCGCCCGAGGAACGGCAGCCCCATGCTGCGCGCGGCGGCTTCGGCGCCGCCCTGGCCGAACGGATCGCTGGCCTCGCCGCAATGCGGGCAGAGATAGCCCGCCATGTTTTCGACCATCCCGATCATCGGCACATCGCCCTGTTCGAACAGCGCAATCGCGCGCGTGGCATCGATCAGCGCGAGGTCTTGCGGGGTCGACACGATCACCGCACCGGCGGGCTTGTGCTTTTGCAGCATGGTCAATTGCACATCGCCGGTGCCTGGGGGCAAATCGACCACGATCACCTCGGCCGCACCCCATTCGGCATCGATCAGCTGGCCCAGCGCATTGCCCGCCATCGGCCCGCGCCACGCGATCGGCTGGCCGGGGCGCACCAGATGCGCCATCGACAGCATCGGCACGCCATAGCCGCTCATCACCGGGATCAGCTTGTTGCCTTTGGCTTCGGGGCGGCGGTCTTCGGTCGAAAACAGCCGGGCCTGCGAAGGGCCGTAGATATCGGCATCGACCAGCCCGGTCGGCCGCCCCAGCCGGTGCAGCGCAATCGCGAGATTGGTCGACAGCGTCGATTTGCCCACCCCGCCTTTGCCCGATCCGACCGCAACGATCCGCCGCTGCCGCCGTGAAGCCGACATGCCCACGCGCAAATCTGCCAGCCCTGTCGCTGTCGCTGCCTGTTTGAGCGCGTGCTCGAGCGCCTTGCGCCCGGTGTCGTCGAGCCCTTCGGCCTCGATTACCACGCTCGCCGTGCGATCGGCGCCGAGCCGCACCGCCTGGACGCGATCGCCGGCCACTTCGCGCAAGGCGGCTTCGAGCGTTGCTGCATCAGTCATCGTGGTGTCCCGGTCCGGAGTGTCAAATTGGCCCAACTGGGCGCCTCCCTAGCAAAGGAAAAATGGGAACGAGACCTGTTTTTCTGAACGAACACCCCTATAACATCGGGCATGAGCGGTCTTGACACGGGCAAGGCCACCGAAGGTCCGAAAAGCGACGGGCTGGGCGTGGCCACACACGACAGCGCGCGCAGCGGGGCCGAGGCCACGCCGGCTGCGCGCGAGATCGATGGCGAGCCGTCTGCAACTGCCGAAATCATCGTTCCGGTGACGCCGGATACTGTCCAGCCGGTCAAGGCGGTGCCGCGCACGGCCAGTCCGTGGCGGCATTCGCGCAAGTTGCGCGGCGCGCGGCGCACGATGCGCAAGCCCGGCGCGCGGGCGCAACCGGCCTGGATTGAGCGGCTGGGTGCGATCCCCATGCCGGCGATCCCGGGCAGCGTGTGGCTGCCCTGGCTTGGCGGCGCGCTCGCGCTGGTGTGGGTGGGCGCGACATCGCTGCATCCGGTGGGTGCGCACGAACAGGCGATTGTCACAAGTCCGGGCGCAGCAAGTCCGGCGCTCGGGCCGGGGCTCGCGGTCAGCTGGCCCTGGCCGATCGGCAGCGCGCATGTCGAAGATGTGACCAGTGTGCGCCATCTCGCTTTGCCCGACGGCGATGGCGAGCACTTGCTGCTGACGCGCGACGGCGCGCTGGTCGATCTGGCTTACGACGTGCGCTGGCGCATCCGCGACTTGCGCCGGTTCGAGCAGAACCTCGCCGATCCCGCCAGGACTTTGCCGCTCGCGGCGCAGACCGCGATGCGCGCGAGCGTGGCAGAGACCGATTTTGCCACAGCCCTCGGCACCGGCCGCGACACGCTGGCACAAGGCGCAGCGCGCCGGTTGCAGGCCATGCTCGATGCCTGGCAGGCGGGGATCGTGATCGATGCAGTCGATATTCGCCGCGTCGACCCGCCGGCGCGGCTCGCCGATGCCTTGCGCACGGTGGCGGCGGCGCGCAACGATGCCGCGACCGAAGCCACCGAAGCGCGCAGCTGGTCGCACCAGCTGATCGTGCACGCGCAAGCCGAAGCGAGCGCGTTCGACCGTATCGAAGCGCAATACCGCCTGGCGCCCGCAGTGATCCGCCGCCAGATGTATTACGCGACGATGGAGCGCGTGCTGAGCCAGAGCGACAAAGTGATCGTCGATGCCCCCGGGGTCAGCACCACGCTGCCGCCGCTGGCCGCACCCGCCGCCGATGCGACGGGCCATGGCGCGAAGGCCGGCGATGGACGCTAGACGCTATTTCCTCGCAGTGCCGCGCTGGCTCGTGCTGGCAGCGGGCGCGTTGGTGCTGGCCGGGCTGGGCCTTGCCCTGGCGTGCCCTGTGCCGACCGACCAGGCCGCGCTGGTGCTGCGGTTTGGCCAGCCGGTGCGCGTGATCAACGGCGGGCCGGTGCGCACGCCAGGATTTGCGCTGCGGCTGCCGTTCGCCGAGCAGGTGGTGTGGCTCGACCGGCGGCTGCTGACCGTCGCCGTTGATGCGGTGCCGGTGACCACCCGCGACAACCAGCGGCTGGCGGTCGATGCTTATGCGATCTGGCAAGTGCGCGATCCCTTGCGGTTCTACCAGGCGCTCGGCACTCCCGATGAGGCGCGCGGCGCGTTGCAGGCAATCCTCGCATCGGTGGTGCGCCAGCACGGCGCGCGCGATGAGCGTGGCTTGCGCGCCGCGTTTGACCGGGAAATCGCCGGCTATGGTGCGCAGGCGACCGATGCGCGCGTGTCGCGCGTGGCTTTGCCCGAAGGCGCGCCGCTCGATGCTGCTTTGGCGCGGATGACCACCGGGGCGCAAGCCGAAGCGGCCGCGATTGCCGCCGAAGGGCACCGCGACGCGCAAGTGATCCGCGCCGATGCTGAGGCGCGGGCGGACCAGATCTTTGCCGCAAGTTTCGGCAAAGACCCGCAATTCCACGATTTTTACCGCGCGATGCAAAGCTATGATGCGGTCTTCGCGCAAAAGGGCAGCCGCACAACCATCGTATTGTCGCCCGACAGCGCTTACTTGCAGCAATTCAGAGGTAACTAGTTAATGAGCGCGCTTCGCGCAGGGCGGGAAGTCTGTGCCCCCCAAAGATAAGCATTCAAATCCCGTTCAGGCGGGAAAAGTGATTTGGCAGACCGGCGGGAAGCGGAATCGACAGCCCGCCGGCATGATAAAAAGAGGACTAGGCCACGTGCGATACGCTTATGGAGTTACAACGGCGCTGCTGCTCGCGGGAAGCGCGCTGACCCTGGCCACCGGTTATCCGGCCGGCGCCCAGGTTGCCCAGAACGACAGCGCAGCGGTGGAGGCGGTGGTGCCCCGCGCCGGTGCGCCCGCGAGCTTTGCCGACCTGACCCAGCTGCTGCAGCCGGCGGTGGTCAACATTTCGACGCGCCAGCGAGTCAAAGTGCAGGCGCAGAACCCGTTTGCCGGCACCCCGTTTGGCGATCTGTTCGGCGGTGGCCCCGGCGGTGGACAGGGCCAGGGGCCGCAGACGCGCGAAGCGCAGTCGCTGGGATCGGGCTTCGTCATTTCGGCTGACGGCTATATCGTCACCAACAACCACGTGATCACCGCCGAAGGCCAGGGCGAAGTCGAATCGATCACAGTGACCATGACCGATGGCACCGATTATCCGGCCAAACTGGTCGGCAAAGACGCTGCGTCGGATATCGCGGTGCTCAAGATCACCGGGACCAAGCCGTTCTCGTTCGTCAAGTTCGGCGATTCGCGCAAAGCGCGGGTGGGCGACTGGGTGATCGCGATCGGCAATCCGTTCGGGCTTGGCGGCACAGTGACGCAGGGGATCATTTCGGCGGTCTTGCGCAACACCGGCACGGGATCGGCCTATGATCGCTATTTGCAGACCGATGCTTCGATCAACCGGGGCAATTCGGGCGGCCCGATGTTCGACATGCACGGCAATGTGATCGGCATCAACAACGCGATCTATTCGCCCACCGGCGGCAGCGTCGGCATCGGCTTTGCAATCCCCGCCGATATTGCCGCCCCGATTGTCGACAAGCTGATCAAGGGCGTGGCGATCGAACGCGGCTATCTCGGCGTGCGCATCCAGCCGCTGTCCGACGATCTGGCCGCTTCGCTAGGCCTTGCCAAAAAGCGCGGCGAATTCGTCCAGGCGGTCGAGCCCGGGCAGGGGGCTGCCAAAGCCGGCATGCAGGCGGGCGACGTTGTGGTCAGTGTCGATGGCAAGGAAGTAACGCCCGAGCAGTCGCTGTCGTATATCGTTGCCAACACCGAGCCCGGCAAGCACGTGCCGATCACGATCATCCGCAATGGCCAGCGTCTGACGGTTACCGCCGTGGTCGGCAAGCGCCCGACCGAAGAGGAACTGGCCAAGCAGAGCTTCGATCCCGACCAGAACGGCGATCAGGACTTTGGACCCGGCAGCAAAGGCGACCATCATGCCGGTCCGTCGATCCAGCAGGCGCTGGGCGTGGCGGTTACTCCGGTTACCCCGCAAATCGCCCGCCAGCTTGGCGTGGGCGAGGAAACCCACGGCGTGGTGATCGCCGAAGTCGATGAATCGAGCGATGCAGCCGCCAAAGGCCTGCAACGCGGCGACATCATTCTGTCGGCCAATTACAAGCCGGTGCTCTCGCGCGAAGACCTCGATGCGGTGGTCAAACAGGCCAAGGCGGCCAACCGCGAAGCCGTGCTGCTGCGCATCCAGCGCCGCGGCCAGCCGCCGTTCTACTTCCCGATCCGGCTGCGCTGACCGGGCCCTGACGGCTGACAAAGGGCGGCGCCGGGTGGTCCGGCGCCGCCTTTTTCATGGCACCAGCGTCGGCGCTTTTGACCCTGAAGGCCACTGGTGCTGGTGATCGGGCGCGCATAAGATCTTGCGCGGCCCGCAGCGGGCTGGGGGATCACGACCATGACGAGCCATTACGATACCGCGCATGCATTTTTCGTTGCGTGCGAAACCGGGCAGGGCTGGGCGGCTTGCGCCGAGTATTGCCACGCCGATGCGACTTTTTCGGCGCAAGCCGGCGCGATTGCCGAAATCGCCAAAGTCTCCGACTATGCCGAGTGGATGAAGGGTCTGCTGGCGATCCTGCCCGACGGCGCCTATCACCTGACCGCATTTGCCGAAGACGCCGAGCGTGGCACCGTGGTGGCCGCCGCCACGTTCACCGGCACGCACACCGCCGATGGCGGACCGGTGCCGCCGACCGGTGCGAAGACCACATCAGACTATGCCTATGTGCTGACGTTCACCGATGGCAAAGTCAGCCACATGACCAAGATCTGGAACGATCTCTGGGCGCTGAAGGAACTCGGCTGGGCCTAGAGCGTCCTGCGATAGATCTGTAACACCGTGACGGAGCCGATTTTGGCCCAGTGCAAGGAGGGATGGCGCAGGAATATCGGGAATATTTAGCT
>CAITOD010000089.1 GCA_903893935.1 uncultured Sphingomonadales bacterium | reverse complement strand
ATGTGCTCGCGGCCGAGGCCGAGCGGCGCGGGTTGAAGCGCGTGATCTCGATCGAGGATCGCGAAAACCACGCGGCGATCGAGCTCGAACGCGAGAAGGGGTTTACCGCGCATGGCGTCGAGGGTGACGCGCACCTGGTGATGCTCGAAAAACGCTTTGCGTGATTGAACCGCTGCATGATCAGCCCGGTTGACATCCTGCCGGTGGCCTGAGCGGATTGGACAGCCAGAGCGTTGCCGCGCTCTGGCTGTCGCTTGCGTCCATGGCGGCAGGCGGCTTGCCAAGAGTCGCAGGCTGTCCCAACAATCCGAAACACCAGGCAGAGGATGATAACGCATGAGCCAGTTCGACATGACCGGCAAAGTCGCGGTGATTACGGGATCGTCGCGCGGTATCGGCGAGGCGATTGCCCGTGAAATGGCCGATCACGGCGCCAAAGTCGTGATCACCAGCCGCAATCTGGCCCCATGCGAAAGCGTCGCGGCGGCCATCAATGCCCGGCATCCGGGCGCTGCCATCGCGGTTTCGTCGTCGCTGTCGTCAAAGGAATCGCTGCAGGCGATGATCGACGCGGGCCGCGCGGCGTTCGGCAAGATCGACGTGCTGGTGTGCAATGCCGCCTCGAACCCGCATTATGGCCCGATGGCGACGATTACCGACGAACAGTTCCGCAAGACGCTCGACAACAATGTGGTGTCGCAACACTGGCTGATCCAGATGGTCGCGCCCGGGATGATCGCGCGCAAGGCGGGATCGATCATCATCGTATCCTCGATCGGCGGCCTGCGCGGCACCCCGATCATCGGCGCCTACGGGATTACCAAAGCCGCCGATATTGCCATGTGCCGAAATCTCGCGCGCGAATTTGGACCTGCAAATGTGCGGATCAACTGCATTGCGCCGGGGCTCGTCAAAACCGATTTTGCGCGCGGCTTGTGGGAAAATCCCGAAAACCTGAAGCATTCTACTTCGAACGCCTGCCTTGGGCGCATTGGCGAGCCGCACGAGATAGCGGGCGCTGCGGTGTACCTTGCGTCGGATGCTTCGAGTTTCATGACGGGGCAGACGATGGTGATTGACGGCGGGGTTGTTGTTTGAGCGGGGTGCTCCCGTCCGTGCGCCGTTTGGGAAATGGTTTGTAATTTGCATGCAGCGTCACTGTTATCGTGGCTAACCCGCAGATTGAGAAAGAAGCGGGACCCCGGATCAAGTCCGGGGTGACGACCGGGAGGGGGCAGGGTGGGTGTCAAGCGGGGGCGGAATGGGGCGAACGCGCATGTTTTCGCCAGCGCGCACGCTCCTCCTTGGTCATGCCGGACTTGATCCGGCATCCATCGGGCCGTTACGCGCCGGGCTGATATCGGGAAAATGTCCGGGCCTGGACCGGCTCCCGGTGGCGGGATGGATGCCGGATCAAGTCCCATAGGTGTCCGGGATTTCATAGCGCGAGAGCGAACTGTGGGTTTGGCGGCAATTTTGCGGGTGTTGTTGGCGGCGGTTTGGCGCGTCCCGACAGGTCGAGTCTACT